>CAVGIZ010000197.1:0-3831 GCA_963629255.1 Anaerovoracaceae bacterium | reverse complement strand
CATCGATTCAATTTGCCGATTATTCAGCGGATTGGGATTATTGAAGATCGCGAGGCGCGGCGCGTCACGTGGAATAGGCATATTGGATGTGAATTGCATTTTGTGTTGAAGGGTACGTGTGCATGGGAGATTGAGGGGCGCGCAGAAACGCTTGTTGTGAGTGGTGGGAATTTTGTGGTTATTCCGAGCGGTGTGCGGCATCGTGCGGTTGGGGAATCCATTATGCCTTCGGTGCGATTGGGTGTCATTTGTGAAAAGCCTTCGCCTAAACTCATCGCGGGCAGTTCTTTTACCGCGGCAGATTTGAAGCATCTCTTTCGTGAAATGGCGCGCGGCGCATTGAATGTTCGCCCCATTCCCGCCTCGCTTGCCAATGCGCTTCGAGAAGTGCGCGCGGCCGTTTTGGCGTATGCTCCCGATGAGGGCATTTCTGCTTTGCGCCTTCGCGTCCTCAGCGAATATCTTCTTGTTGAGACGGCGAAAGTTCTTTCTTCGGGTGAGGTCATTCGTCATACGGACGAGCTGATTCCGCAGATTTGCAAGTGGATACAAGCGCACCTCGGCGAAAAAATCACGAATGACCAATTGGTGCATTTATCTGGTTATGGTCGCAGTCAATTCTTTCGTCTCTTTTACGAACAAATGGGAACGACGCCGAATGAGTATGTCATTCGCCAGCGCATTGAAAAGGCCAAGGAGCTTTTGAGTGGTGTCCCGGAACAAGACCTTTCCATCAAAAGCATCAGTCGAAAGTGCGGCTTCAATTCGGCATCATTTTTTGCCGCGACCTTTCGCCGAATTACGGGGCAACTCCCGACCGACTTTATCCAGGAGAAATGACGATGAAGATGATTAAGAATTTGGGCGCACTTGTTGGAGTGTTATTGACGTTGACAGGCTTGGGGCAGTCCGTGGCCGTGGAGAGGCGTGATGCGCCGGAGACGTGGTTTCACATCATTGGCGGCAATGCTTCGAAGGAAGGTTTGACGGAAGATGTGAAGGCGCTTGCTGCGGCAGGCGTGGGCGGCATTCAATTTTTCCACGGTCAGTTTGGCGGCGCATGGCCAGGCGTGAAGGAGCAAATTCCCTGTCTGAGCGAGAAGTGGGACGACCTCGTGGCGCACCTCGCGGACCAATGTGCCGCGAATGGTCTCACGTTCAAAATGCAGAATTGTCCTGGCTGGTCGATGAGCGGCGGCCCGTGGGTGCCGAAGGAGAAAGCGATGCGCAAGCTTGTCGCGTTTCGTCTAGGCGAGCGGCCGAGCTTTGATGCGGATGATGATTATTGTGAAATTGGCACGGTGACATTTCCTGCGCCGCTCGGGGAGAAGACGGGGGTGCTGACGCCTGATTCCATTGTGACGAATGGCGATGTGCGCACCTTTACGTTCAAGACGCCCGTCACGGTGCGGTCGATTATTCTGCCCAGTCCACAAACCATGAACCACAGTTGGTGCTATGAGCCTGGCATTCATTTTCGTCTTATGGCTGATGGGCAAACTGTGCTGGAGCGTGATTGCCCGCAGGGGGCGTGGTACGATTGGGATTCCGATATGACGTTTGCGCTTGCGCCCCATACGGCGAAGACTTGGACGCTTGAGGTCACGCACGCGCATCCGCTCACGCATTTTGATGTTCAACTTTCTGCCGCGGCACGTCTTGACAACTGGGAGACGAAGGCGGGCCTTGCGTTGCGCGATATGGTCCTTGGTACGAACGCCGCGCCCGTGGCGACGGATGGCACGATGACGCTTGTGTTTGGACATTGCAATGCGAAGCGGCGCAATTCGCCTGCGCCTGATGAGGCGACGGGTTGGGAATGCGACAAGATGGCGGCCGAGGGTTTTGGGATTGTCTTCAGCAATTACGTTGGTCGTCTTTTGCGTGGGGCACTTGCGGACAAGAAGGTGGCGGGGCTTTTGGTTGATAGTTGGGAATGTGGGCCGACGCGTTGGACGCCGCGGATGGAGGAGGAATTTCAACGGTTGAATGGTTATGCGTTGCGGCCGTGGTTGCCCGCGTTGTTTGGCTACGTGCTCAAGAGCGAGGCTGCGACGGAACGCTTCTTGCTGGACTGGCGGCGCACGTGCTCGCGTCTCGTGGAGGAGAACTACTATGGCACGATTGCTCGCCTTGCGCACGCGAATGGCTTGACGGCGCAGTATGAGACCGCATTTGGCGATATGCTGACGGGCGACTTGTTGCGCTTTTGGAAATATGCTGATGAGCCCATGTGCGAATTCTGGAGTCCGTTTGATAATGAGAATGGCTTCGTGACCTCGCACAATTTCAAGCCTGTTCGGCCTTGCGTTTCTGCCGCGCACCTTTATGGAAAGCGCCGCGTGAGTGCGGAATCGTTCACGAGCTTTCAGCTCACCTTCGACGAGACATTGCAAGCGCGCAAGGAGGATGCCAATGTTCATTTCTGCCGCGGTGTGACGCATCTCATCTTCCACACCTACACGCATAATCCAGTCGTCGGAGGCCAGCCGCCGAGCTCGAGCCTTGGTTCGGGCATTGGCACGCCGTTCTTGCGTTTGCAGACGTGGTGGCCGTTTATGCCGGGCTTCACGCGCTACCTCGCTGTGTGCGGTCACGAACTGGAGCGCGGCAAGGCGGTGGTGGACATTCTTTGGTATCTCGGCGATGCGCTCGGCCACAAGCCAGACGAGCATGGCGACCGCTTCGGCCCTGGCTATAAGTACGACTATCTCAATCGCGATGTGCTTGATACGCGGCTTGATGTGAAGGGCGGCCGCTTTGTGTTGCCAGACGGTATGAGCTATCGCGTGCTGTGGATTCCAGAAGGCACGTTCCTGTTGCCTGAGACGGAAGCGCGGCTTGCGGCGTTGGAGGCCAAGGGCGGGCGCATCGTGCGCGGCACTTTTACGCCTGACTGGGCACCCGATGTGGAGGGCTTGCCCAACTGGTACCATCGGCGCGAGGGGGACGAGAGCATTTACTTCCTTGCAAACTTTCGCGCGCCATTCGCTGGCACGGTCAAGTTGCGCGATTGGCCCGAACCGCTCACCCTCACGCTCGCGCCTGGCGAGGGCCGCTTCGTTTATGTGAAGAATGGACAGCTTCGTATGATGGAACCGGAGACGGGTCGCACAGATTTTGGCGCGGCACTTTGCGGCGAACAACGGTTGGATGGTTGGTCGCGTCCGCTTGGCCTTTGGCGCGACTTGCCGGGGACGCGTGAGGAGAAGGGATTTTCTGGCACGCGGCGCTACACGCGCACCGTGGAGCGGCCGTTCAAGGTGGGCGATGCGCGGCGGATTGTTTTTGACCTCGGCGAGCTTGCGGCGAGTTGTGCGCGGGTGTCGGTGAATGGACGCGAAGTGGCGAAACTTTGGTGCGCACCATTTTGTGTGGATCTAACCGACGCACTGAAGGACGGTCCGAACGAGATAGCCGTAGACGTCACTTCGACGTGGCACAATCGCTTGATTATTGACGCGGGACTTCCCGAGGCGGAACGCCAAACATGGACGATTGTGGAGGAGAAGTTTCTGAACAAGGACATGCCCTTTGCGCCATCTGGCTGGGTCGGGCCTGCTCGCCTCAGGTGGGGAGCACCGTAAGCGCGGCAGATTTTGGGGGAGAAAATGGTCGGGGGAGGGGGTTTCTTTGGTGCGGTTAGGGGGTTTTTAAGGTACGATTCGGGCTTGGCTTGGATAAAGTACCGCGGTACTTTTTAAAAACCACCGCGGTACTTTAACAAAACCACCGCGGTACTTTTTGCAAACCACCGCGGTACTTTGCCTTGCTCGTGGGCTAATCGTACCAAAGAAAGGCTGGGAATGGACCTTTGTTAGAGGGGGAGGC
>CAVGIZ010000196.1:0-3841 GCA_963629255.1 Anaerovoracaceae bacterium | reverse complement strand
ACCCGAAGACATACTCGTGTATGTCGAGCGGTGCAATGGACGCCGAAATCGCCCGCAAGGGAATGGGGAGTACCGTTGCCCCGAACCGAAGTGCAGCTAACACACAGCCACACAAGCCAAGCCCAACCTCCCAATCCTATCTCCAATACGTGACTAGCATTCTGTCCTCAAATATGGTATAATATGCGCCATGAAAAGATTAGGTCTGATTTGTATCGCTCTTTCCGCGGCACTTTTCCGCGCACACGCGGCAGATTTTCTAGAAGCGGGCTTCAAGGCTCCTCCCGCTTCTGCTAAGCCCCATACCTGGTTCCACATGATGAATGGAAATGTCACAAAGGATGGCATCACACGCGACTTTGAAGCGCTCGCGAAGGTCGGCATTGGCGGCGTGCAAATGTTTGATGCGGGCTGTGAAATCCCACCAGGCGGACTCAACTTCAATTCGCCCGAATGGTTTGATATGTTTCAGCATGCGGCAAGCGAGGCCCATCGGCTGGGGCTTGAAATTTGCATTCCGAATTGTTCGGGCTGGTCAAGTTCGGGCGGACCATGGAATCCACCCTCGAATGGCATGAAGCGCGTAACATTTTCTCAGACGAATGTGGCAGGCCCGCAAAAGCTCGTGCTCAAACTGCCGCGCGAAACAAACGACCACGGCTATTATGCGGACATCGGCGTCTTTGCGTTCCCGACGCCCGCCGCAGAAAGTGCCGCGTTCCCAACTGTGCAAGCCGCGCTCGCGCCCGATGGCCAATCCTTCGTCCTCTCGAGCCCAACGCCCTTCACCGCCGCAGGCATTTCGTATTGCCTCAACTACAAATATGAAGGCTGGCACGTCGATGCAAATCTCACCATCGAAACATCCGATGATGGCGTCACATTCAAACCGCTCGAAACCTATCACGAAGTACTCGTCCGCTATCGTTCGATTGACGAGGCCCTACTCGGCCCGCGCGTCCACACCTTTGCCCACAAGCTCACAATCAAGGCCTTGCGCGTCAAGCTCACCTCGCCCGAATTGAAGGTGACATTCTCCTCGCCGCATCCAACGGCCTGCGTCAAACTTTCCAATCTCATGGCCAAGACCTTCGCCTTTCGTGAATACGCCGAAGAAGATGTGCCGCGCGATAAAACACCCACAACGCCCGACCAAATCGTCCCGCAATCCGCCGTCCTGGACCTCTCCTCCCATCTAGCCGCGGATGGCACCTTCACATGGAACGCACCCGCAGGCAACTGGACCATCCTGCGCATCGGCGCCATCTGCACCGGCACAGTAAATCATCCCGCCTCCGATCATGGCGTGGGGCTTGAAGTCGACAAACTTTCTGCCGCGGCACTCGACTTCCACTTTGAACAATACGTCGCGCGCCTCTGCCGCACGCTCGGCCCCAATCTGGCAGGCAACGTAGCCGCGGGCTTCAACAATGTCCTCGTCGATTCCTATGAAATCGGTTCGCAGAATTGGACACAACAAATGGAAGAAGAATTCCTTCGCCGTCGCGGTTATTCGCTCCGCCCGTTCTTACCAATTTTCGCAGGCTTCATCATCAATGATGTCGAAACAACTGAACGCTTCCTGGAGGATTTTCGCCGCGTCGTCGCGGACCTCTTTGCCGAAAATTACGCAGGCGCGCTCGCAAAAAAGTGCCGCGAATATGGCCTCAAACTTTCACTCGAACCCTATGGAAATTGTCCGTCCGATAATCTTCAGTATGGCGAATATTGCGACATCCCAATGGGCGAATTTTGGCGGCATTGGGCAAGCCCATTCAATACGCGAAGTGAGAATGTAAATTTTGCCGCGTTCATCGCGCATGTGTGGGGCAAACCAATTGTGGGAGCGGAAGCGTTCACATCGCGGCCAACCGAAACAACAGGACGGTGGCTAACAACCCCTGCCGCGCTCAAGGCGCAAAGTGATGGCGCCTATGCAAATGGCGTCAATCGAATTATTTATCATCGCTTTGTGCATCAACCGTGGGCGAACGATAAATACTTGCCAGGCATGACAATGGGCAAGTGGGGCATGCACCTCGACCGCACTCAAACTTGGTGGGATTTTGCCGCGCCCTGGTTCACCTATCAAGCACGTTGCCAATTCATGCTGCAACAAGGCACGCCCTGCGCAGACGTCCTTTATTTCGCAGGCGAGCAAGCACCCAACCAAGGCGGCAATACAAACGGACCCAACCTCGATAAACTCGACGTCTTCCACTCGCTCCCCTTCGGCTACAAATACGACATCTGCCCAACCGATGCCATGTACCTCCTCAAGGTCGATCCCGAAGGCCGCATCGTCGTCCCAGGCGGCGTGCGCTATCGCCTCCTCGCCATCCCACCGCTCGACGCCATGACGCCCGAAATGCTCACTCAAATCATCAACCTCCACACGCAAGGCGCAACCATCGTCTGGCCTCAAAAACCAACGCGCACCCCAGGCCTCAAATATGGCCCACACGGCGATGAAACCATCCGCAATCTCGCCTCCACCCTCCGCGGCACTTTTACAAACTCTCCTTCCGCGGCACTTTCCGCCTACCACATCGCACCCGACCTCACCATCGAAAACAACCCCACTCAAACGCCCATCCAATGGACGCATCGCTCCAACGCCACATCCGACTGGTACTTCATCGCCGCACCCTTGCCCACCGAATCAACCCTCACCCTTTCTTTCCGTCAAATAGGTCGCATCCCCGAATTATGGGACGCCGAAACTGCCACCTGCACGCCCGCCACCACCTGGTACGAAAAGAACGGCCGCACCTTTGTAGATATCCCGCTTTCCATCTGTGGTTCCAAATTCGTCGTCTTCCGCCGCGCCCAAACTTCCCAAACCGCCCAACCATCTGTACCTCCCAAACTTGTCCCTCTCACAGACGCCTGGACCGTCAAGTTTCCATCCCGCTTTCTGCCTAATAAAATGGCCACAAAACAAGAAGCAGAAATCCTGACCTTTGAAAAACTCATCTCTTGGTCCGAATCCACAAACGCAAACATACGCTACTTCTCAGGCACCGCCACCTACGAAAAACAAATCCCCGCAGAAATCTTTTCCGCCTCTTCGCGCGTCGAACTCGATCTCGGCAACGTCCAAAACTTTGCGGAAGTGACTGCCAACGGCCAACTCCTCGCCACCCTTTGGAAGCCCCCATTCCGCGTCGACCTCACACCCGCCCTCTCTCAAAACGCGCCCCTC
Source organism: Anaerovoracaceae bacterium (assembly GCA_963629255.1). Taxonomy (GTDB): domain Bacteria; phylum Verrucomicrobiota; class Kiritimatiellia; order RFP12; family UBA1067; genus UBA1067. The sequence continues at coordinate 636 of CAVGIZ010000196.1, read as the reverse complement.
AACTTACGCATCCGCGTCACCAATCTCTGGCCTAATCGCATCATCGGTGACGACATTCAATTCGCAGAAGATTGCACCTGGCGCGGCCAAGCCATCCGCGAAATCCCGCAATGGGTCAAATCGGGCCAACCCTCCCCCACAGGCCGCCACACCTTCACAACCTGGAAACACTGGACCAAATCTGACGCGCTTCTTCCCAGCGGACTCCTCGGCCCCACCACCCTCCGCCTCTGGTAACCCCACCCTCCGCGGCACTTTTTCGCCCCACTTTTCATGAAATGTGGTTTGATTCCGCTCATTCGACACGCGAAAACATCTCTCATCGGCAGTATTTACTGGGTTTTTACTAAACCACTTTTCATGAAATGTGGTTTAGCCCTCCAAAATCTTTATGTTCTACACGGCTAAAAATTCTACACGTTCTACACGGTTAAACCCAAACCCCATCCCCTCTCCATGCCTGTTCTTCGCGAAGCAGCGAAGGCGTGAACCGAAGCTTTTGTTAGGCTCGGAGTTAAACCATCCGTGTCATCCGTGGTTAAAAATCTGCCACCCCCACCCAATCCACTTTTCATGAAAACTGGATTGACCATGCGCCAACCCCAATAAAATAAGCCTGCCCCACTTTTCATGAAA
>CAVGIZ010000195.1:0-3889 GCA_963629255.1 Anaerovoracaceae bacterium | reverse complement strand
AAAGTTTAGTGACGGTAAACGCACGATGAACGTGCATTTACTTTTGGAAACTACATTGAATATTTAGAGCGCCTGATAGCGGGTGGGTGGCTTGAAATCTGCCGCGAAATATGGTATAATATACGTCTCTTGATTGAGAAAGGCTTTTAGCTATGACATACGATAAGAATCATGCGCTTTTGGCGTGCTCTCTTCCGGGGCTTCCACACAAGTCCGGGAAGGTGCGCGATGTATTTGATTTGGGCGATAAGCTCTTGATGGTGGTCACCGATCGCATTAGTGCGTTCGATGTGATTTTGCCGTGCGGCGTGCCGGATAAGGGCAAGGTGTTGAATCGCCTGTCCTTGTTTTGGCTGGAGTTTTTGGGGATGAAGAATCATCTCATCACGGCAAATGTGAATGAATATCCAGAGGTGCTCAAGCCTTACGCGGCAGATTTGGATGGGCGTTCGATGCTGGTGAAGAAGGTGAACATGGTTGAGGTCGAGTGCATTGCGCGTGGGTATTTGACGGGTTCGGGGTGGAAGGAATATCAGAAGTCGCAGACGGTGAATGGCGCGGCGCTTCGCGCGGGCTATCAGAATGCGGCGAAGCTGGATGAGGTTTTGTTCACGCCGACGACGAAGGCGGCGATTGGCGATCATGATGAGGCGATTGATTTTGCCGCGACGGAAAAGCTTGTGGGCGCAAAAACTGCCGCGGACTTGCGCTCCGCGACGATTGGGCTTTACACGAAGGCGGCGGAGCATGCCGCGGCGCGTGGGATTATCATTGCCGATACGAAGTTTGAGTTTGGCAAGGATGCGGATGGGTCGCTCATTTTGGCGGATGAAGTGTTGACGCCAGATTCGTCGCGGTTCTGGCCGAAGGAAAGTTATAAGGTGGGGTCGAATCCGCCGTCGTTGGATAAGCAGTATGTGCGGGATTGGCTGGATTCGATCAACTTCAATCATCAGCCGCCGGGGCCTGTGTTGCCAGATGAGGTGATTGCCAAGACGCGCGAGATTTACGTGAAGGCGTATGAGGCGTTGTCGGGGCAGGCGTTTTAATTTTAGTCAAGAAAATAAAAAAACAAATAGAGAAAGCAGAGGAAGTAAAATGGGTGTATTTGATCAGGTTCGCGAAGCGATGAAGATGCGTTCGGAAGCGAAGAAGATTGAAGCGAAGGTGCGTGAGATCACGGCGAGCTATGCGAATGGCGGGATTACCGTTGTGTCGCACGGCGATATGTCGATTGAGAAGATTGTGATTGAGCCGTCGGCGTATGACGAAGTGAAGGCGGGTAAGCCGGCGCGTTTTGAGACGATGCTCTTGAGTGTGATCAATGGCAGCTTGAAGAAGGCGCGTGAAGCGACGCAGGCTGAGATGGCCAAGATGATGCAGGCCAATGGCGGCTTGGGCGGCTTACTGGGCAAGTAAGAACGATGCTGAAACCGATTGACGAATTAGAGAAGTGCCTCGCGCGGCTACCGGGATTTGGTCGGAAAAGTGCCGCGCGTTCGGCGCTTGCACTTGTTCGTGAACCGGGACGTTTGTTGGAGCCGCTTGTGGCGGCCCTTTCGGCTGCGCAGCGCGAGGTGCGGTGTTGTTCGCGGTGTGGCGCGTTCACGACGGTGGGGTGCGACCCGTGTGCGTTGTGTACGGACGCGATGCGCGAAGGCGGCATTTTGTGTGTTGTGGAGGAGCCGGCGGACATTTTGATGATTGAGGCGTCGGGTGCGTTTCGTGGGCGGTATCATGCGCTTGGGGGGAAGATTGCGCCGCATCGGCGGGTCGGGCCTGACAAGTTGCGGATACATGAATTGGAAGCGCGCATTAGGGATGAGGGCGTCAATGAAATTTTGTTGGCGCTTTCGACGGATATGGATGGGGATGCGACGGCGGGGTATCTCGCGGAAGTTTTGCGTGGGACGGGCGTCAAGATGACGCGGCTCGCGTTTGGGCTGCCGGTTGATTCGGGGATTGCGTATTCCGATCCGCTGACATTGAAGAGGGCCATTGCGAATCGCGTGGCACAATAAAAGGAGGGCGACGAAATGAAGGCGAAGACGTTTATTGATCAGGTGGAGATTCTCGTGCGGTCTGGGCGCGGCGGCGATGGTGCGATGTCGATGCGGCGTGAGGCGCTTGTGGAGTTTGGTGGGCCAGATGGGGGCGATGGCGGGCGCGGCGGCGACGTCATTTTCAAGGCGTCCGAGCATATCAATTCGTTGTTGTCTTTGTATTACGAGCCGAAGTGCATTGCGCAAGATGGCGCGCCGGGGCAAGGGCAAAAGATGTATGGCAAGCGCGGCAAAGATTTGATTGTGCCAGTGCCGCTGGGGACGGAAGTTTATGATACGGCGACGGGGCTTTTGATTGCGGACATTACCGAGCCGGGGCAAGCCGTAACGGTCGCGAAAGGCGGCGCGGGCGGGTTTGGCAATGTGCATTTCAAGTCGTCCGTGAATCAAGCGCCGACCGAACACACGCCGGGTGGCGAACCTGAAGAAAAGCGTCTGCGCCTTGAATTGAAGACGATTGCGGATGCGGGGCTATTGGGCTTTCCGAATGCGGGGAAGAGTTCGCTTCTCGCGGCACTCTCCGCCGCGACGCCGAAGATTGCGAGTTATCCGTTCACGACGCTCAACCCGATGGTTGGCACGATTGTGTATGACGATTGGGCGAAGGTGCGCATGGCGGATGTGCCGGGCATTATTGAGGGCGCGGCCAAAGGCGTTGGGCTCGGGCTTGCGTTCTTGAAACATCTCGAGCGCTCGCACGTTCTTGTTTATGTCATTGACATGGCTGGCACCGATGCGCGCGAACCGTGGACCGATTACAAGGTTCTCAAAAAAGAGATTGACGAATATTCGGAAGAGCTTGCCGCGCGGCCGTTCTTGGTCGTCGCCAATAAAATGGATGCGCCCGAGAGCGCGGAAAATCTGCCGCGCTTTGTGAAGGAGACAGGCGTCACGCCGATTGCAGTTTCGTGTGAAACGCGCGAGGGTCTCGATGTGTTTCGCGAGGCCTTGCGCAAGATTGTGAACCCGAAGACGAAGTTCCATCACACGCATGCGGACGCGCCCGATTTGAAGGATATGCCGGATACGACGGGCGATGAGATTCCCGCTGAGGCGCTTCAGTTCGCGACCTTCCTCAAGCTTGAAAAACCGAAAGACAAGTCGCATCCGAGCCGCGGCAATATCCACTGACGAGAAACAAATCATGGCGAATCTGACGCAGTTGAGAATGCTCGAGGAATTGGACGGCTTTGTCCTTGTGGATAAACCCGTCGGGATTGCTTTTTCGACGGTGGTGAAGACGATCAAGCGCAAGTTCAATTTGGTGAAGGTGGGCCATGGCGGGTCGCTTGATGCCGCGGCATCGGGCTTATTTGTCGTCCTTATCAATGGGGCGAATCGCTATGTGAATGACGTGATGGGCGCGAACCGCACCTACACCGGCACAATGCGCCTGGGCGTCGCGACCAATACGCACGACATTCAAGGTCAGGTTCTTTCCGAAAGTGCCGCGCTGCCAGACGAACAAAAGTTCCGCGCGGCGCTGGACGAATTCAAAGGTGACGTCTTCCAAACAGAAAGTCAATTCTGCACAATTCGCCGCGAAGGTTCCGCGCAATATGACATCGCCGACACAGGCGCACACAAGCCCTTCATGGCGCACGTCTATCGTTTAGACGTGACGCAATTTGCGCCGCCGACCGTCGCCTTTGAAATTGCCGCGACGAAAGGCTTGCTTGTCAAAACGCTCGTCAATGATTTGGGCGCAACGCTGGGTTGCGGCGCCACGCTTGAAACCTTGCGTCGCACGAAGGTGGGCAAGTTCAATGTGGAAGATGCCGTGCCGTTTGACAAGCTCCTCGAAATGGAGCCAGGGGATTTTGCAA
>CAVGIZ010000194.1:0-3921 GCA_963629255.1 Anaerovoracaceae bacterium | reverse complement strand
AAAAGCTCGAATACCACGCATTGCCCTCGCGCCAGCTCCCAATTTTTGCCGCGACAAGCGTCTTCAAAATCTCCATCCGCGACGGAATCTCAATCCCCGCCTTTTTTGCCGCGGGTGCAACATCCGAATAGTAACACAAAAGCATCGTATGAAGAATCGTATTGCGAATCCTTTTCACTTCCAATGCGGCCATCGGATCATCCTTCGTCGCCTCTTCCGCTTGCGTCAAAAGTTCATATCCCTTCAGAATATCCTCCGCCTTAAACCACGTCCGCGGATCACCCATATAAACGCCCAGCATCTTGACACCCTCCCTCGCTCCGCGGCAAATCTTCAGCCACTCAAAAACATACTTCCCGCCTTTCCCGCACGCCCCCTCGCACCATTCCTCCATCAGCTTCCATTCGTCCTGATCCGGCTTCCACATCATCTGTGCCGCCAGCCAACACCGCAACGTTTGAAAATCAGAATTCGGATCATCCGCCATCTGAATAAAAACGCCCTTCACCCCCAAGTCGCGATACGTCCGCATCTCGCCCCCCAGCGTATCCACAATCGGCCACGGAATTTGATAGTCCTTGAACTGCGCGTTGTATCCCCAAATATAAACGTTCCCATGCGTCAACTTCGACCACTCGCCCACAATGGGATTATGATTCTTTGTCTGCGAAGGCTCCCGCGCATAATTCCTCTGAATATACGCCACGCACACATCCACATTCCCCTCACACTTCATCGTCTTCGGCGGCCGCAGCGACGCCTCATACGCAAACACCAAAAACCTCACCTTCGGCCAATCCTTCGAAAACTGCCGCGCCACATAATTACACAAATCCAGCTCCGGTCCAATCTGACCACCCTCTTCCTTCCTCAACCTCGAACACTCCGCACACAAACAAAACTCCGCCCCATCATTCAGCCCCAACGCAATCTGCCTGATTCCCGGCTCCTTCTCCAACCTCTCCCTCACCCGCCGCACAATCTCCTCCCGCACCCCCGGATTCGTATTACACAAATGTTGCATCGAACGCTTCTTGCCCCTCAACGCATACCACTCCGGATGCGTCGCAAACAACATCCCATCCCTCTCAAGATCCATCTTGCATTGCGACAAATCATATTGCCTCTGCCCACCCATCGCCTCCGAAATCCTCGTCGGACTCGCCATCACCCCATTCAAACGAAGCCGCACTTCCCACTCCGGATTCTCCCACGCGCTCGCCCCCGCACTCTGCCTCACCACAAACGCCGGTGCCTCCACAATATTCAAATCCCCCGCCACCTCCACAACATCCTTCCGCGGCACACTCGTACGCGTCGGCGTCCAAAACCCACACCCCAACCTCATCAAGAGCGTATACACCGCATAAACAGGCCCCCGCGGCCCTTCCCCCGTCACCGTCAACACTTGCCCATCCTTTTCCACCCTCAAACAAATCTCTTCCTCCCGCTCGCTCTCATACTTCTCCCCCACACAAATACACTTCCCCGACGCCTTCCCCGTCACCACCTCAAACGTCGCCCCGCTCATCTCACCCAAATACTTCGCCAACTCCTCCGCGGCAAATCTGGCCGACTCCCTCGCCCCTTCCGCAACACAAATCGCCACCTCTGCCTTCCCCCCATGCGCAATCACAAACTGCGGCCCAGCCCAAACCGCCCCCGCCAAAACCACCGCGCAAATCAATATCAAAAACCTCATCTTCATTTACCCTTTCCTTTCTGCTCAACCTCCGTATCGCCCGACGGCTGATGTAAAAGAATACACATCTCCGCCGCCGTCTCAAACAACAACGCCTCATTCGAAATCCCATCATCCAACCTCTGCACACACATAACCGCATCCTTCCGATGCCACCCACGAAACGCAATCCACGCCTCACTCCCATCCGCCGACCGAAACGCCGCCGGCGCACACGGCCCCGTCAAAAACGTCTGCTTGATATCCTTGAACGCAATCCCCGACTCAATCACCGGCTTCTCGCACGTCTCCCACGCCTTCTCCCTCATCACATCGCCCCCCACATACCGTAGCGCCCGAATCGTCTCATCCCCCGCCGCATAAAGTAAATACACATCCTTCCCCATCTGCACCAACGTCGGCGACCGCGGCACTTTTTCCCCGCCCTTCGCCCCCAGCACCACGCCCCCCGCCGACCCAACCTTCCCTTGCGCGCTCACCTCCCGCGCCACAATCCCCTTCTGCCCATTCTCCCGCACATAAAACAAATACCACTTCCCATTCGGCATCTTGAAAACCGTCGGATCACTCGCACTCTCATTCGCCAAAATTACACCCATCATCCGAAACGAATTTGCCGCGAACGGATCCTTCCCGCCCTCCAACATAAACATCCGCCGCGCCCCACTCTTATCATCCCCGCACGCCCACACGCGCCACGTCCCATTCGCCCCACGCACCAACTCCGGCCCACGCAAATTCGCCACCACCGCATCCGTCTTCCGCACCTTCCAAAGCACCCGCTCCGCACACTTTTCCTCAAACAACTCCACCATCTTCTTCGCCCGCCGAATCCTCAATTCATCCCCAACCGTCATCACGCGATAATAAACCTTCCCCACGCTGTCATACACCACAAACGGATCCTCCTCCAACCCCCTCGTGATCGGATTCCGAAATGTCCATTCCCCAACCTTCGGTATCAGCACCCCGCGCTTCTCCAACTGCACTTCCCCATGCCGAATCCGCGGCAAAAATGTGGTCCTCCAAATATTCCCCTCATTCCAAAACCCCGGCTTCGCCTCCACCAGCGTCTTCAACAATTCCCCGCGCATCGGAATCTTCACCTTCGCCTTTTTTGCCGCGGCCGCCAAATCTTCATTGTACCTCACCAGCATCACATGCGTAATCGAATGATGAATCCGCTTCACCACCTCCAGCGCCGCCTCATCATCCTTCACCGCCGCCTCCGCCTTCTTCAACAGCACATCCCCCTTCAATATATCTGCCGCGGTCAACACCAACCTCGAATCACTCGAATACACCCCCAACCACTTCGTCGCCTCCCGCGCCCGCTTGCACTCCTTCAGCCACTCAAACACATACTTCCCACCCTTACCACACGCCCCCTCGCACCACGTCTCCATCAACTTCATCTCATCCTGATCCGGCTTCCACATCAACTGCGCCGCCAACCAACACCTCAACGGCTGACAAGCCGCCCACTCATCATTCGCCATCTGAATATACACGCCCTTCACCTTCAAATCGCGATATGTCCGCATCTCAGGCCCCAGCGTATCAATAATCGGCCACGGCATCTGAAAATCCTTGAACTGCGCATTATACCCCCACACATAAACATGGTCCCCCGTCAACTTTCCCCACGCCCCCAAAATCGCATTATGGTCCGCCGTCCCCGCGGGCTCCCGCGCATAATTCCTCTGAATGTACGCCACGCACACATCCACATTCGCCTCACACTTCATCTTCTTTGGCGGCTTCAACGTCGACTCATACGCAAACACCAAAAACCTCACCTCTGGATTCGACTTCGCAAACTGCCGCGCCACATAATTACACAAATCCAACTCCGGACCAATCTGCCCACCTTCCTCCTTCCGCAACTTCGTACACGCCGCACACTCACAAAACTCCGCCCCATCATTGAGCCCAATCGCAATCTGCCGCACGCCCTCCTCTCGCAACAACCGCTCCCTCACACGCCGCACAATCTCCGCCCGCGTCCCCGGATTCGTATTACACACATGCTGCCGCGACCGTCCACTCCCCCTCAACGCATAATACTCCGGATGCGCCGCAAAAAGTGCCACGTCATCTTCCAACCCCAACTTGCATTGCGAAATATCATACTGCCGATGCCCACCCAATTCCCTCGGAATCGGCGGCACATACATATCCCCATTCACCTTCAACTTCAACGCCCAGTCCGGATGCCT
>CAVGIZ010000193.1:0-4133 GCA_963629255.1 Anaerovoracaceae bacterium | reverse complement strand
CATCCACAATTCCGCCGCGCGACTTCCAAACCAATTCCATCCTCGTCCCCGCCGCCACACCATTAAGTGCCGCGGGCCACTTCAACTCCGTCAAGAACTCCTTCGTACTCACCACCTCCAGCAAAAACTGCCGCGCTCGGCTTCGTCGGCCTCAACTTCGGCACCAGCCGATAATCAATCTTCTTACCGTTCGTCGTAAGCTTTTTAGCCGTATAATCCAAGTATAACATAATCTGAAACCTTTCCTCTCTTTTGAGATGATTTGACGTATATTACACCATATTCAGGCCTAAAAAGCAAGCACATTAGCTTAATCTTGGCAAGATTTTGATAAATCTTGCCAAGAATTCCGAAAATCTTGCCAAGAATTTTAAAAATCTTGCCAAGATTAACCTAAATTCCCCCTGGGAAACACCTGACGTTACCCAGTAATCCCCCTGACGTTCCAGCCTTCCCCACCAAAACTGCCGCGAATAAAAAGAATGGATCGAGGAGAAAACCTCGGTCCATTCCTTTTGACGCTAAGCTAACCAACCTTAGAATGGCGCGGCCGATTCATCCGCAGCTGCAGCCGGAACCGCGGCCGCCGGCACTGGCGTATTCATCGCGTCTTGCGCCGCATCCGTGAAACGAACAATGTACTTCTTGTACGGATCGTCCTCATCATCGCCTGGCTTGATTTCGCCGCCGATGATTTTCGCCTGGCTCATCTCGTCCGAAGCCGAAATAATCTGCACGCGTGCGACTTCCTTTTCTGTCTTCGTCACCTTGCCAGTACGCTTGGACTTCTTGCCCTTGCCCTGCTTCATGACGCGCAACTGCTGGCCAATCTTGACGGTCGGCTTGCCAATATCGATATTGACAACACCATCTTCGATGTCGGCAATATAGAACGGCGTCATCTCAATAAGTGCCGCGACAATCATGTTGCACGCCTTCTTGTTTGCATCTTGAAGAACCTGCTCCTTGAGATTGGCCGCGGTCGTTGCCGTGCCCGCGCTCACCGCCGCGATGTTCTTCGACTTCAGCGTTTCGCCCTTCTGATCGACAACGCGCAAGATGAGTTCAACCTTGCCTTGTTCAACCGATGTGACCGCCCCCGAAAGCGCGTTCTGGCTCTTTGCCGAAGCAACGCCATACATCGTGATGGACATCTTGATCATCCAGCCAGGCGTCTCGAAGTCATCAATCTTCTTGGCATTCGCCGCAAGTGCCAACGCATCATTCTTCTTAATCGCGTCAACCATGTCCTTCATATCCATCACGCGCCAAAGGCCCGTTTCGGTCAAGGCATTGTTGAGGCGATCAATAAGGCTCTTGAAGTTGGCCTTGGGGTTGTCAGTCTTATTCTCAATATGCGCAACATCGATGGAGACAAACGGCCGCGGGTCAGGCCCCGCCTGCACGTCCTCATCCTCATCATCATCCGCCCACGCCGGCGCCACACAAAGTGCCAACGCCGAAAGCACAATCGCAAGTTTCTTCATGTTCGTATCCCTTCCTTATGTGTCAACCTTACCGCGCCACATCACGCAAAATACGCGCCGACGTCCAACGAAAAACCGTCCGCTGCTCAGGCTTGAAGCCCTCAACATAAACCCACGCACCATCTGGCTCAACCGGCGCACCGTTCTCACCAACTGTGCCGCGCCCAACAACCCGACGATACACTTCATCGTCACCGCTCAGGCCCTTGCGCACTTTGTTCTGATAGAACTCAACCGCCATGCCCGGCTGAATGCCCAACTGCGCACCCATGTTCAAACGCGCAAATGCACCACCTTGGCACGTCTCCGTCACAAACGTCGGCGGACCATACTTCATAATGTATTGATCCATCGCGTCATCAATCGCAAGCTTGACCGCTTCCGTCAAATACATCGTATCAATCTGTTCGCCAATCTTGTTGTAAACGCCCTTCCCCGTAAACGAGAAAATCGACGTCACACCATCTGGCTTGAAAAGACGCAACTCAACCGTCGCCACGCCATCCACACTGCCCTTCGCTTGCGCATCGCCTTTCGCCAACGACACAACCATATCAATCGCTTGACGGCTCGCATCGTTCTCACGCAACGCAAGGCTCGTAATGCTGTAGGTCAAACGATAGTTGCTCGCTTGCGGCAACTCATCACCAACCGCCACCATCGATTGCGCCTCGTCCTTCAAATGAAAATCCTTGATAGACGAAACCTTGTCACGCAAATACCCTTTGCCCGCAATCGCGACTTCCTTGCGCACATCAAGATTGCAACAGAGCGGATGCCCCGTCAGCGCAGATTTCGGCGCCAAGAAAAACGACATGCTCGGCGCCTCCGAAATCACAACTGGCCGCGGCGGCGCTTTCATCCGCTTCTCATACGACTTCTGCGCTTGCGCGGCATAAGCCATATTCTCTTCATCCGTCCGGTCGTCACCGCTGCCCACTATGCCCGTGTATTGCGTCGCGCACCCCGCCAGCATTGCAACCGCTCCCGCGGCACAAATCATTTCCTTAATGTTCATCATTAGACCCTTCCTATTTTGTATTATTCTTCGCTTTCCTTCTCGGCCTTCGGCTCCTCAACCTTCTTCATTTTAATCTTGATGTCTTTCGACTTCTTGATGTCAAAACGAATCGACCCCACCTGCTTGTAGCCATCCATCTCAACCACAATCGTGTGCTTGCCGCGCAACATCGAAACTTCACCCACATCAGCCGACTCACCATCAATCGTCACCGTCGCAGAATCCGCGTCAAATTCTTTATCCTTCTTCGATGGTACAACCTTAATCGTCGGCTTCACAACAAAAAACATATTAATGCGCTTGGCGACATCATTGAGCGCCTCTTCAATCGCATCCACCACAAGCGACTGCTCCCCCGCGCCGCCCATACCCGAATCACGCTCCGACTTCGTCGCCTTCACATTTCCCGACGTAATCATCTTCCCATTCATCGCCTGCACCTGATACGTCACGCCAATCTTCACCGTCGTGCGCTTCATCTCCGTACCAGAAACATAACCCTTCATCGACTCCGTCCGCGGATCATCAAACACAAGCTTAATGAAATAAGGTGCCGTCAACGGCTCATTCTTCTTGTCGCGCGTCCCCGACAAAAGCGCCGCTTCTTCCGCCTCGCCAATCGAATCCATATTATGGAAGAACTCAATCAAATCCGGATCAAAGTATTCTCCCGCCGCACCAGCAAACTTATCCATCGCCATCAAAATCTGACGACCAAATGCCGTACCCTCCAACTTCGCCTTTGTCCCCTTAAAATGATTCATCGCATCACGATACTGCTGTATCGCAACCGCCGCTTCCATCCGATTGTTCTGATACCGAATCGCACGATTTTCACGATCCATCTCCAATGCACGCTCCGGCGATGCTTTCTGAATATCCGATTCCGTAAACGGCAACTCCTTCGCAGAAAGCGGAATCTGCGGTGGATTCCATTTCTTAACTCTCGTCGACGGCGTCTCCACAGACGAAATCTTCAGAAGGACCTTCTGCACGCCTTCCGAAACACCTTCTTCTTCCTCTGCCATCACGCACATCGCGCACACGGCACTCATCGCAACCAACAACAACTTCTTCATTTGTATCTCCGCCCATATCCTATTTTACCGCTTCCGACCGAACGGGCATTTCCGACCTTCCGCGTTGCCCCATAACAAACCCATCCCAAGATGGATTCCCGCCTGGAACGCGCATATTATACCACATTTATTAATCCTCTGTCAACAGCTATGTTTTTTTTTTTGTCCAAAAACACCACTTTTTATTCACTTTCAATTCAATCTCCGAAAAATCTCGAGCCTCTCGAACCCCTTCCGCGGCACTTTTCCCCAAAAATATCCACACACCTTTTTATGCCCCTCCCAATTCTTCGTAGAACTTCACAAAGTTACGCGCGTAACCCAGCTAGGTTACGCGCGTAACTTTGTGAAGTTCTACGAGAAAATCTGCCGCGCTTTACTTGAGGCATTCTGCCGCGTTGGCAATGGCACGGCAAACGGCGCGCGAGGTAATCGTCGCGGCAGTAATTGCGTCGATCGTGCCGCCGTCCTTCTTCACTTTGAGCGCCGTTCCATCCTTACCAGCAAATTGATTCGCGAATTCGGGTGTGTTAAGTTTCATGCCAA
>CAVGIZ010000192.1:0-4267 GCA_963629255.1 Anaerovoracaceae bacterium | reverse complement strand
GTTTCAAGCAAGATGGAAGTGGAACAACGCCTTCTTCAGGTAGTTCAGAATATTATGGTGGAGAATATCCGTGGGTTCAATCTGGTGATTTGCATGGGAAGGAAATTACCAAAACTGCAAAGTCGGTCAAGCAGAAAGCATTGGATGATTATTGCCTTCAGATGTATGAAGCCCCTTTTATTTGTATGGCGATGTATGGAGCATCGATTGCAAATGTTTCGATAGTCAAGGTTTCTGCTTGTACGAATCAAGCATGCTGTGTGCTTGCGAAACCGTATGATGATGTTTGCTTTGAGTACATTTATCGCGTTCTTGATTCTTCGCCTGTTCGCCAACAGTTGCAAAGCCGTTCTGTCGGAGGGACGCAACCGAATATAAATCGTGGCACGATTTTACATTTGCGAATTCCTCTTCCGCCTGTTGCTGAGCAGTGTGCGATAGCATCCTATCTTGATGAGAAGTGCGGGAAGATAGATAAGCTGATTGAGGTGAAGGAGGGGGAGGTTGGATTATTGTGTGAGATGAAGCAGAGTGTGATAGGGGAGGCGGTGACGCGCGGGTTGCGTGGAGGTGCGTTGCGTGCGTCGTCGATTCCTTGGTTGCCCCTGGTGCCCGAAGGGTGGAAAGAAAAGCGGCTCAAGACTTTGTTCAAGCAACGCAATGAATCTTACAACCCCAATGAACAGCTTCAAATTCTTTCGTTGATGAAGGATGTGGGCGTGATACCGTACAGCGAAAAGGGTTTGGTTGGAAATAAAAGCAAGGAAGATGTCACGACCTACAATGTGGCGCGGAAGGGCGACATTGTGATGAACAGCATGAATGTCATCATTGGGTCGGTGGGTATCACGGCTTGGGATGGGTATATCAGCCCCGCGTATTATGCGTTGACGGCGCGCGAGGGTGTGAATGTGCGATATTTTGAATTGCTGTTTCATTTGAAAACGCTTCAGAAGGCGTTGCGTGCTGAGGCAAAGGGTATTCTTGAAATTCGGTTGCGTGTTTCTACGACGAGTTTGTTTGCGATGAAGTTTCCCGTTCCGCCTCTTGAGGAGCAGGAGGAGATTGTGGGGTATTTGGATAAGAAGTGTGGGGAATTGGATAAGGCGGTGGAGGCGTTGGAGAAGCAAGTGGAGCATTTGAAAGAATTGAAGCAATCGATGATTGCAGATTTTGTGACAGGCAAAAGGAGGGTACAGTTATGAAGTCGATGATGAATGAGCAACATTTTGAGAAGATGATTGTGGACTATCTGCGGGATGTGGATGGGTATGTGGAGGGTGAGAGTGGGGAGTATGATAAAGAGTTTGGGGTGGTGCGTGGGTGGCTTGAGGAGTTTTTGATGGCGACGCAGGCGGAGGCGGTGAAGAAGACGCAGGCGTTGAGTTCGGAGGTGGCGAAGAAGGAGTTTTATCGTCATTTATCGAAGGCGTTGGGGGTATATGGGGTGGCGCATATTTTGCGGAAGGGGTTTGAGTACAATGGGGAGGTGTTGAGGCTTTATTATCCGAGGGCGTCGAGAGGGAATGCGGAGGGTGAGGCGCATCACGCGGCGAATATCTGGGGCGTGATACGTCAGTTGCATTATTCGCAGACGCGTGTAGACAATGCGATTGATTTTGTATTATTTTTGAATGGTCTACCGATTGTGACGGTGGAGTTGAAGAATTCGTACACGGGGCAGAATGTGCGGCATGCGATTCGTCAGTATCAGGTGGACCGGAAGCCTGAGGGGGAGGTGTTATTGGGTGCGGCGCGGTGTGCGGTCCATTTTGCGTTGGATGATCGCGAGGCGTGGATGTGCACGGAGTTGAAGGGGGAGAAGTCTTGGTTTTTGCCGTTCAATCGGGGGGTGGCTGGTGGGGCGGGGAATCCGGTGGAGGAGGGGAAGACGTCGACGGCGTACATGTGGGAGGACATTTGGACGAAGGGGACGATGGCGGAGATACTGGAGAATTTTGCGCAGGTGGTGGAGGAGAAGAAGCGGAAGGTGAATCCGAAGACGAAGAAGCGGTATGAGGCGAAGGAGCGGAAGATGGTGTGGCCGCGGTATCACCAGTTGGATGCGGTGAGGAAGATTTTGGCGGCGACGAAGGCTGGGGGGTTGGGGCAGAAGTTTTTGGTGCAGCATTCGGCGGGGAGTGGGAAGTCGAACACGATTACGTGGCTCGCGTATCGGTTATTGGGGTTGAAGAAGTTTGCGAGTATTTTGGTGGTGACGGATCGGGTGAATTTGGACAAGCAGATACGCGACAACATCCAGGCGTTTCAGACGCGGTCGGATTTGGTGGGGTGGGCGGATAAATCTGAGAAGTTGAGGGATTTGCTTATTGGTGGGAAGCCGATTATTGTGACGACGATTAATAAGTTTTCGTATGTGATTGAGATGTTGCATGGGGAGTTAGCGGCGCGGCAGTTTGCGATATTGATTGATGAGGCGCATTCGAGCCAGACGGGGGAGATGGCGGCGAATATGTCGCGGGTATTGAATGGGAAGGAGAAAGAGGAGACGCGTTCGACAGAAGAGAAGTTGTTGGAGATATTGCAGGGGCGGAAGATGGCGAAGAACGCGAATTATTATGCGTTCACGGCGACGCCGAAGAATAAGACGTTGGAGATGTTTGGGACGGAAGACGGTGTGGATGAAGCGGGGAAGAAGAGGTATCGGCCGTTTCATGTTTACACGATGAAGCAGGCGATTGAGGAAGGGTTTATATTGGATGTGCTGAAGAATTACACGCCGTACAAGTCGTATTATGAGGTGGTGAAGGCGGTGGAAGAGGACCCGGAGTTTGACAAGGAGAAGAGTCCGGCGCGATTGAGGCGGTATGTGGAGGCGCGGCCTGAGACGGTTGGGCGCAAGGCGCAGATTATCGTGGAGCATTTTTGCACGGTGAGTGCGAAGAAGATAGGTGGGAAGGCGCGGGCGATGGTGGCGACGTCATCGATTGAGCGAGCGATTGAATTTTATAAGGCGATTGAGAAGGAGTTGGAAGCGCGGAAGAGTGGGTACAAGGCGATTGTGGCGTTTACGGACAAGGAGATAAATGGGGAGGTGATGACGGCGGCGAAGTTGAATGGGTTTGATTCGAAGTTGATCGAAGAGAAGATTGTGGAGGAGCCGTATCGGATATTGGTGGTGGCGGACATGTTTCAGACGGGGTATGATGAGCCGTTGTTGCAGACGATGTATGTGGACAAGGTGTTGACGGATTTGAAGGCGGTGCAGACGTTGTCGCGGTTGAATCGGGCGTGTCCTGGTAAGGATGATACGTTTGTGTTGGATTTTGCGAATGAGCCTGAGGCGATATTGGGTGCGTTTCAGCGGTATTACAAGACGACGCTTTTGGCGGGGTCGAGTGATGTGAACAAGTTGGGGGATTTGATACATACGGTGGAGGGGAAGCGTTTTTATGAGGAGGAGGACCGTGATGAGGTGGTGAGGATTTATGTATCGGATGCGAGTGAGGAGGTGCGGCGAGGGAAGATTGACGCGCGGTTGGATGGGATTGTGGCGCGGTTTGAGGCGGAGTTGACGGAGGAGGAGAAGATTGCCGCGAAGGGGGCGATGAAGAATTATTGTCGGATTTATCCATTTTTTGCGGCGTTGATGGCGTTTGAGAGTGTGCGGTGGGAGGCGTATTATGTGTTTTATGCGTTGTTGGTGAGGAAGTTGCCGCGGCTTATGGGAGAGGATTGGACGAAGGGGCTGTTGGAGGCGGTGAGGTTTGATAAGTTGAGAATTGAGAAGTTGGTGGAGCGGAAGTTGGAGCTGGAAAATAAGGACACGGCGGTGGAGCCTGTGCCGATTGGGGAGAATGGCGGGGGCGTGAAAGATGTGGAGTTGGAGAAGTTGTCGGCGATTGTGGAGGATTTTAACGAGACGTATGGGAATATCCCGTGGACGGATGCGGACGAGGTGCGGCGGCAGATTCGTGAGTTGCCGGGGCGCATTCAGCAGGACAAGAAGTTTGTCAAGGCGGTGACGGACCATAATGAGCAGATGATTTCGATTTTGTTTGGGGAATTGATTTCGAATGCGGTGGCGAATTTGGGGAAGGAGAAGTTGGAATTTATGACACAATTTTTCAAGAACGAGGCGTTCCGAGCATTTGTGAGCGAGCGTATTTTGAGCGTGACGAAGGAGAACATTTTGAGGGGCGCGGAAGAGAATTCGAAGGAGGCTGGCTGAGCTTATGCCTGCCGTTGCTGAGTAAATAGGATTTCTATATATATGACGTAGGCCGCGTGGGTTAAGTCCCTGCGG
>CAVGIZ010000191.1:0-4269 GCA_963629255.1 Anaerovoracaceae bacterium | reverse complement strand
GCCTTTCTTGCGTTTCCTTTATGTGTTCTTTGCTTCTCAGCATCCATTCTTTACGAACAAAAAATGGCAGAATCATCCCCATCACAGCACCAGGTTTTCTTAGACGACTATCCTCTTCATAAATTTTATCAAGCCACGCAACTCGTTCCCTCAGCCTCGCAATTCCACTTTCATTCTTCTCAAATGTCAGTTCACACCGCGGCACTTTTTTCAAGTGTTGGAACATCGCGTCAAATGTTTTCCAATCACAATCTTCCAAAGCCTTCATCGCTTTCTTAATTGGGGAAGCCGACTTCTTATTTGACTTCCCATTTGTGACTGGATCAAATGTTTCGACCATATAGAAGAGTTCCTTCTTCTTTGTCTTCATCTCCTCTTTCGACAACATCTTTTCCTTCTGCCATTTCTCTGCCGCGACAATTATCTCTGCATTCTCTTTCAACCTTTTGTTTTCCTCTAAAAACTTCTCTTCAATCTCTCTTTCAATTTTTTGTGAATTGGGCTCCTTCCAACAACACATCGCTGCTTGACGCGAAGCGAAATGCCATTTCCATTTACGAATCTCCATTCGGCGCGATTCAATCTCATATTTGCCGCGGTCAAACGCTAAGAAAAAGAGTGTATCAATGTGGTGTTCATAATATCGATCGGTCCATATATTCTTCGCTACGACCCTTGCATACCAACGCTGCAAGCGCCGATACCTTTTCATAAGCGATGAATATATTTTCTCAATCTCTTCCCGCGTCATCTCTACACTCTCCTTTCACATTCCCACTGCCGCCAAAAAATCCTCAATCCGCTTGTCCACCTTCTTCCAATCCTTCACCTCCTTCACCCACCGCTCCGGAATCGCCCTATACCCATAATACGCCCCCGCCATCTGACCAAACACCGCCCCAATCGAATCCGAATCGCCCCCCAAATTCACCGCGGCAATCATCCCCCGCTCAAACGTCTGCGTCGTCACAAACGCCCACTTCGCCGCCACCATCGTATCCACCACCCATCCCGAATTCGGCACCTTCGCCCGCTCCAGCCCCGCCGCCAACGCATCCTTATACCTCTCTCCCTTCATATGCAAATCGAGAATCCCCGCCATCTCATCACACACCGCGCACACCTTCCTCGACGCATGCGTCAAATCACTCACCTCATGCATAATCTCATCCCGTCCCTCCTCTCGCGCAATAAAATAACTCGGCGCAAACCTCATCAACGACCCATTCCCCTGCGACTCCTCCTCGCCATTCACCAAACTGCCGCGCGCAATCGCCTCCACCCCATCATACGTCGCGCCCCCAACATCAAACGACTTCCCCTCCACGCTCGACAAATACCCCTCCCTCAACCACTTCACAAACGTCGCCCCCACATCCCTCAAATCATACCCGCCCTTGCGCACATACGAATCCATAATGCACAACGCCATCGACCCATCATCCGTCCAATACCCAGGCGGCAATCCAAACACCGGGCACACCTCCATCTCCGTAATCCACGGATGCGCATCCTTCCCCGAAAACTGAATCGGCGACCCCAAACAATCCCCGACAATCAACCCCCACAACATCCCCTTCGCGCGATCATGCCGCACCTCTTTTTCATTCATCGCCTGGCTCATTTTATTTTCTCCTTTCAAGCTTGTTCAGAATTCGTCCAATCGCGCTCCAAAAAGAACACGCGCCAATAAAATACCACGCACAACTTCCGTAAATAGACACCCCCAACTGCAACCTCCTCGGTATCGTAGCTTGAGCATCAACCCTCGCCGAATAAATTCCAAACACACAAAGTGACGCGAAAATTCCCGCTAGAATCACACACAACACCTTAATCAAAAAAGTCGGACACGGCAAATGTGTCGCGTCATCTACCCAACTACCCTCATCCACCTTCGCAACCCTCAGCGCCAAAGCGCCCCTCGTCACACATAAAAACAAAACAAAAACGGCAAGGGAAAATAAAAACAAATCAAACCCAAGCCCATTCACCGCAACCGCAAAATAAACAAACCACGCAATCCCTATCGCAATCATACTCCACGCATGAAACCGCAAAAAGTATAACACCTTCTCCTTCCGCGGCACTTTTCCCGCGCTCCCAATCTCTTCATTCGTTTCCATCTTTTTCTTTCTCCTGATCTATCAAAATCGCGGCACGTTCCGCCTTGCCCATAATACGTCCAATCGCACCCCAAAATGAACACAGCCCAATCGAAAGCCACAACCCAATCAATATTACACTCGTGAGAATATTTATGTCTTTTTCAAAGAGACTATCCTTGAACATAATTACAACAGTCCAAAAGAGGAATGCAAATGCAACGAAACATACCACCGCAAGAAAACCAAAAAATATCTGCGCGGCACGAATCGCCCATGGACACTTTCCTTTTTCTAATACGACTGTCTTCTCGTCTATCCTGGCCACCGCCCGAATTACGACCCACCACGCAAAGAATCCAAGCAAAATCACAAATCCATATAAAACGTAAAGCCAGTCTGGGCTTCGGGGAGCATGTTCAAACCAATGAGGAATCGCATATTTTAAAAACCAATGAAAAGTGTACCCCGCCCAAACAATTCCAATCAAGATCACGCTCCACGCATAGAACCGCAAGAAGTACAACGTCTTCCTCTTTCGCGGCACTTTTCCCGCGACCTCTACTTTTTCATCTGTCGCCATTTCTCTTTCTCCTTTCAAGCCTATTCAGAATTCGTCCAATCGCGCTCCAAAAAGAACACGCACCAATAAAAAACCATATACAACTTATGGCGAAACATATGCCATTAAATTGCTTTCCACCACCACCCATCCCTCGACTCATCGCCGTTGCCATAAGAAAGACAAACCAAAGAATCACAATAATCACCGCACCAATCACACAGAGCGCTTTCATCCAAAAAATCACCCACGAAAAATCGGCCTTGCGCCCATCCCAACTATCTTCATCCGCCTTCGCAACCTTCAATCCCAACAACCCCCACACAACACATCCAACCAAAATGAAAACCCCAAAAAGAAAGCAAGACAATTCAAACTTGTATCCAAAAGCATAAAGCATATACCAAATTCCCCAACCAACCCCCAGCGCAATCATGCTCCAGGCATAGAACCGCAAGAAGTACAACGTCTTCCTCTTCCGCGGCACTTTTTCCGCGACCACTATCTTTTCTTCTTCGCTCATTTCTTTTTTCCGTTGAACACCTTCGCGAACGATTCAAAATTATTGGACGCCCGATGATTATTAATGATTGCAAAACGCACCAGCTTGAACGCGCCCCAAAACTCTTCCTCATGCAACACCTCATCAAAAAGTGCCGCCATCTGCTCCGGCGGATTATGGAACGCCCCGCACCCAAACGCCCCCAACACAAGCGTCTCATGCCCATGCAATCGCGCAATCCTCAAAATGGACCGAATCTTCGAAAGTGTAATCTCGCGCGACGTCTCCGTATACTTTCCATCCTCATCCAATTCCGGTCCATCTATTGCCGCGACCGACACCACCGCACATTCAAACGGCTTCTCACAAAGTTCAAAATCATCTGAAGATCCGCCGCGGAAAAATGTGACGCGCCCCGAATAAATTCCACCCCAAAAACGATCCATCGGATATTGCTCTTTCGCAGACGGCACATCCACCAGCTTCGCAGTATCCGTTCGATATTGATACAACGACAAACACAAATTACTCTGCCGAAAAAGACATTCCTCTTGCGCCCGCGCACCATTCAGCGCACCACCTCCCGGCATATACCGATTCGCCATATTAAGAAGAATTGGATTCAATCCTTTTTCCGCAAGTTCCTTCGCCGCCTCAATGCAATCCATATTCACGACATCAATCTTTTCCTTCAGCACCTTCTTTGGCATCTCGCACCACGGCACTTCTTCATAAAACTTGCTCGCACCCAAAACCTCTTCCTTCCGCGGCAGTTTTATAACCGCCCCCGATTTCGTTTTGTATTTCCCCGCGCGGCAAATATTCATCGTCCCAGCATACACCGCCGTGAAAACTTTCCAAACCTCATGCACATCCATATTCTGTATATTCATCTTTGTTCTCCTTTAATTAACACTCCCCGGACTGGTCACACTTTGTGACCAGTTTTGAGGTGCCAATTTGACACCTCAAAACTGCCGCGCGCTATTTCTCGTGACGGCCCGTCGGCGAATACATGCACCCAGACCCCGTCGACGTCGAACCACACCAAATGCATTTGTTCGCGCCCGGCCCATGCCGATGCTTCTTCGTCGGCGAAT
>CAVGIZ010000190.1:0-4270 GCA_963629255.1 Anaerovoracaceae bacterium | reverse complement strand
TGAAAACTGGGGCAGAGGGCCGCGGCGAAAATTCTGCCGCGGCCCTTTTTCAACTCCCCTAAAAAAAGAAAGGTCATTCCATGAACAAATCTCGTAAGCTGGGTTGGCAATGCCACTCGATTGAAAAATGCATTGAAGTCATTATGGGGCTTCTTGGTTGCACGCGCGATGAAGCGTTTGAGTACGCACGTACACGTACGCGTACACGTGTTAATATATTAACTAGTACAATTAAGAAAGATACTTCCATAGAGATTAACAAACAAGTTAACAATAATGGGAGAGAGTGGGGCCATATGGCTGACGCCACCGCCCGCGCGGCCACACACACACAGCCAATTTCATTGGGCGGTCTTTTTCGTGCGCTCCCCAAACGCGTACCAGAGACGTATGCGCTGTGGTGGTGGCGTTATATGAAGGATCGTGAATGGCAACTGACGAATGGTCGGCGCGTGACACCGCAAACGTGGCGCATGAATCTCATCACATTTTACAATGCGGCCAAGTCGGGCGAACTCGCAGAAGCAAAGGACGAGTACAATCGCTTCTTTGGCAAGGCATTTCCCGTGCAAGAGAAAACTGCCGCGGAGGAGTGGGCCAAGTGCCACGACTGCGACCACTTTGCGAATGGTCATTGCATGGCGTGCGCCCTACGCCCGCCCCAAAGTGCCGCGCTCTGTCCCCGCTTCATCTCTAACCCCACCCACCTCTAAAAAAATCTTTATGTTCTCCACAAATATTCATTCCCCATCACAAAAATTCTACCTTTCCCCAAACGCCAGCCTTACAAACCGCGGACACCACTGGCGCAAGAAATGTGCAATCAAAATTGATCCAAACACGCCCCCACATAGGCGAAGAAGCGAACAGATCTGAGGCTGTTCGTTTACATTCAATAGCCGCGTCAAAACAGGATTGAACACATACAAAATCGTCACATGCATCACATAAATTGGAAAGGACATATCTCTAAGCCACCGCGGCAGATTTTTTGCGGGTGTTAGGCACCAGACCACATAAAGCATAAATGGGATTGCCGCCTCACCACACATGTATGAACACCTCTCAAACCCATTTGCTAATAAAAACAACTTAACCACAATAAGAATAAAGGCCACTATTACCCCCCCCCCTAACAATCCCCATCTTGAGGGGAACAACGCAGGCTTATGATGAAGATAAATCCCAACAGAGAAATAAAACAACCCCTCCACTGAAAAGAAATGACGAAAGAAATGATAGGCATACGCTTCGCCATCTTGTGACAACGCCGAACCCAACACCATCCCCACGAAACACACAACAAACCATTTCCACCCTAGCTTCTGAACACACCACGAAATCAACGGTGCGAGCAACACAAGCAAAAACAAACTCCGCAGATACCACAACTGATAAACACCTGGGACTTTCCAACAAGAGAGTCCTAAATCCCCAATCCAATCTTTTTCTTGTAAAAGCTTCCAAGCAGACACCCCCAAAGAATGTCCAGTCAGAATATCATTGAAAAAGGCTAAACAAATAGGAACAAAAATCACGCCGATTACTGTCCAAATCACAAATGGAATAACAAGCGTCCGCACACGTTTACGAACTGCCACCCACCATTCATTCTTTGTACTCAAATGTTTCGACAGAAAATAGCCCGAGCAAACAAAGAAGAATGGCACCGCGATACGCGAAAGCCCCTGGGCGAAAACAGTTTGATTCGCAAGCCAAGTGAGACTCCACGGCTGACCAAGCGGCCACCAGCTATGAATTGCAACCACCAAGATTATGCAACCAAACTTCAAAAAATCAATACGAAGACTATTCTCTTGTGTCATGGTGCATATTATACCATATTTCAGGTCGCTTGTGTTGAAAAATCCGCGGCAATTTTTAGAAAGATCACTTGAACACTCTCTCGACAAAGCCTTGGTACGCGGCATCCACCCGCTTCAATTCCGCATTAATCTTGGGCATCAGCGGCTTCAACAAAATCCGCCGCGCAATCTCCACCGCAAGCGAAATGCTAAACACACCCATTATGGTCAAAATGTAATTCGCCCAAAGCGGAACACCCGCCGCGCTTAGTCTCTGTAAGAATGTATTGATGAGGCCATGGTTTGAAGCGGAGATTCCAGGAAAATACAAAACGCAATGAATCAAATAAATTCCAAACATCGAGGGCGCAATGGAATAGACAACCGAGCTCAACTTTCCAAGCGAGCGAATCCGCAAGAAGAGCGAGAACAAAGCAAAAATCCATACCAAGGCCACAGGCGAATTATACGCTCCTGCCCCTGGCACAACAGAAACACCTGCCGCAGAAAGAAACGCAAGCCCTCCCAAAAGCCAAACGGGAATCTTCTCAAACCACCCATTCTGCCGCGCCAATCGCGTGGCGAGATAAATGCCCCAAAGCGTCAAAAAAGAAAATGGCGAAAACCCAATCGGCCGCGGCAGATAAAATCCCCCATGCCGATAGAGAATAAGAAAACTCCAACCAAAAACAACGGCTAATAAAGGAATCGCACACTTCATTCGCTTCTCATCCAATAACGGTACAATGCACATCAAAATCGCATACGCATGCAAATACCAAAACCAGGTCATGGGATCAATTCCGGGCGGAGAAATCCATGTCAACCGGACGGCTTCTAAATACCCCCCCCCCCACGGCATCACGCCACCCATCAACGGGATTAAAAAGCAGTACCCAATCGCCAATACATACAACCGAATCAATTTAGACGGAGCAAACCGAATTCCAAAATACCCACTAATCATTGCGAACCCGACAACCCCCGTCTGCACAAAGCTATGCAAATGTGTCGACTCAAATCCTTCTCGATTACAAATATGTGACATCACAATCCCAAACATCATCAAGATGCGGAAAAGTTCAATACCAACATTTCTCTTCGTCTCTTTAGACATAACAGAACCTTAATTAGTCATTTCTTTTGCCTTGCCGTTGTCAATTATTCTTTAGTAACATCTTGCTTTGGACTAAATTCTTTTCGACAAAGGAATACAAGGAACACACTGATTGACACCGCCCATTCCAAAAATCTCTCACTCTTGAATAGAATATACAGAATCTTTTCACCTGGCACAAAAGAAATAAGATTTTGCCACGACAGGAAGGTCCATACAGCAAGAAAGATTGCTGTTGCACAATAGTACCACTTAACAATCGCCCCCCCCCCCCCTGGCTTATAAACCTTGGAAATCTGACCAAGCAAAAAGAGATACGCTGGCAACAAAACCACACGATCATATGTTATACTATATGTCCAAACAGGAATAACAAAAATAACAGGTATACAGCAAACCAGGAAATCCCGATTCTTACGCAAGAACCATGTTACAAAGCCTGTCAAGATAAAAAACAAGCCCATTACGACGATTGACGCCCACTCGCCTAAGAATGGTTGAAAGATTTTTTCAGTAATAACTCCTTTAGGATAAGGCCATCCTATCTGCGGAATTTGCAAAATCAGATCAATCACAGAATCATGTACAATAAACGAAGTGATAACTGTCCCCGCAAGACAAGTTAGAATAGCGGTTACAATCGTTAGATAGTGGCGTCGCCAAAATAAAGGCCACACAAACAATAAGCCAATCTGGGGTTTCATCATTATCACAGCCCATGCAAGGCCCGCCAAAATCCCATGCTTTTCCTCAAGTGCTTTGTTCATTAAGAGAATCAGGGCAAGAATAAAAATGCTATAGTTTAGAGAGCAAAAACAGAATTCCACATCATAAACTACTAACGCCAAAGAGATTCCAACAAGAAGCCCATAATTTTCAAATCTTGCTTTTGCAAGCCTGAGGCATTCATAAACGATGAACCCAATACAAGACCAAAAGAAGATCATCGTGAACAATAGATACGCACGCATCGACAACCATCCATACCAATAAAATATCACAGTATGCCAAGCTGGATATGCGTGAACTTTTAACTCATTAGGGCCACATGGTACATTCTCATAATCAGGACGAGAAAGAGGCACGAAGCCTGGCAACATCATTTCACGATTCCAAATCCGAAAAGAGTTAACTCCTTGATGAGCACAACAAATCTCACCATACCTCGTCCGAGCATCATATCCAACACTACTAGTATCAAAATATTTTGGAGATCGTAAAACCTGTCCTCCCAAAATAAGCGCCAGCAGAATGAAAAGCGCAACCGTCAATCGCTTGATACTACTTGCTTTCATGATACTCTTCTTCAGTATTCACATTCCAAATATCAGATTTATCTGCCGCGCCC
>CAVGIZ010000189.1:0-4270 GCA_963629255.1 Anaerovoracaceae bacterium | reverse complement strand
ATTGTTCGGAGATGTTGAATGATGGGAAGGGTGAGAAGGCGCGGAATTGTGATGGGCCTGCGGGGTCGAGGTTTGGGCGGAGTTATGCGTGTGCGCGGAGTGAGATCAATTATACGTTTGCGGGGACGGGGAAGGAAGCGTATCGGCCGGTGTATACGTTCTTTGGGTATCGGTATTTGCATTTGAGGGCGGATGCGAAGGTGACGATTTGGGAGTTGCGGAGCGTGCCTGTGACGAGTGTGGTGAAGGAATGGGAGCGCGGCAAAATTGAGACGGGACGGGAGGATATCAATCGGTTGATTAAGAATTGTGAATGGGGGATGTATTCGAATTATTTGTCGGTGCCGACGGATTGTCCGCAACGGAGTGAACGGCAGGGTTGGACGGGTGATGCGCAGGTGTTTGTGAAGGCGGCGATGTTCACGGCGGATGTGACGGAGTTTATGTGCAAGTGGATGCGGGATATGCGGGACATGCAGGATGAGCGGGGGGCGTATGGGGTGACGGCGCCGCACGGGAAGTTTGATACGGCTGGGTCGTGTCATGAGGGGGCGACGCGGGCGGGTCAGTTTGGATGGGCGGATGCGGGGATTATTGTGCCGTATCAGGTTTGGAAGCTGGGGGGCGATGTGAGGATTTTGGAGCAGAATTGGGAATCGATGCAGAGGTATATGGGGTATATGAATCGGAAGGCGAAGGCGTGGCCGCTTGATGTGACGTGGGAGTATGGGGACTGGTTGTCGTTTGAGAAGTTGGAATCTTGCAAGGCGTGTACGATTGGGGGCGGTGCGAAGTGGAAGGGGACGAGCGAGTATCGGAAGTGGTGGAGTTTTTTGAATGATGCGTATCATTTGTGGGATGTGCAGATGATGGGGGAGATGGCCGCGGCACTTGGGAAGGAAGAAGAGGCGGCGGGGTATCGGGCGCAAGGCGCGGCAGTTTTGGCGCGGATGAGGGAGCGTCACCTAGACAAGGATGGGCGGCTTTTTGCGGGGGTGAGGGACATGCAATGCGCGAATTTGTTTGCGCTGAAGACGGGGATTTTTACGAGTGAAGAGAGGAAGCGGGAGGCGTGCGAGGCGTTGCGGAGGAGTTTTGCCGCGCATGGTGGATGTTTGCAGACGGGATTTTTGGGGACGTCCATTTTGTTGGATGCGCTGGTGGAGAGTGGCGAGGTGAAGATGGCGTATGATTTGTTGTTCAATCGGAAGACGCCGGGGTGGCTCGCGGAAGTGGAGAATGGGGCGACGACGGTTTGGGAGACGTGGAATGCGTATTCGAAGGAGGCGGGGTTTCGCGCGGATGGGATGCTGAGTTTCAACCATTATGCGAATGGGGCGGTGCTGGGATGGCTGTATGAAAAGGCGGCGGGGATTGGTGCGCCGAAGGATGGGACGCTGGAGGATGGGTGCGTTTTGGCACCGCATCCAGATAGGAGGCTTGGGCGTGTGGCGGCGGAGGTACGCGTGGGGAAGGGCGTGGTTAAGAGCGAATGGAAGTACGAAGAGGATGGGGCGTGGGTTTGGAAGTTTGAGGTGCCGAAGGGGATGAAGGCGAAGGTGATTGTGCCAGGCGAAGAAGCGAAGGAATATGGCGCGGGGGTGTATACGATTAGGCGCGAATTGCCGCGGCCGCTTATTCCTTTTGTGGCGGTGACGGGAAAGCCGGCGGATGCGGATGTTGAACGGAAGGTTCAGGAACTTTATGAGAAGAGTTTTCAGCAGTTTTTGATTTATCCGCGGACGGGGTTGGAGTATGAATATATGGGGGAGGAGTGGTTGCATTTGACGGAGGTGTTTTGTCGGGAGGCGGAGAAGCGAGGGATGAAGGTGTGGTTGTATGATGAGTACAATTGGCCGAGTGGGACGTGTAAGGGGAGAGTGCCGCGGGAGAATGAGGCGTGGCGGTATGCGGAGCTCGCGGTGTATCGGGATGAGGCGACGGGGGCGTTTACGTGGAAGAAGTTGTGGGGTCCGGAGGATTGGGGGAATTTGTGTGAAGAGGAGGGCGTGAAGAGGTTTATTGAGCTGACGCATGATAAGTATCAGAAGAGGTTGGGGAAGTATTTGAAGAACAAGACGATTGTGGGGATGTTTACGGATGAGCCTGGGACGAAGGGGCGCGTGGAGACGGAGGGACAGCCATGGAGGTTTAGGTGGTTTTCAACGATGGAGGGGGATTATCGTGCGCGGACGGGTCGGGAGTTTCGGAAGGATGTGGAGGCGTGCATGAGCGGGAAGGTGGCGGTGCAAGGGTATTTGGAGGATTATGCCGCGGTGTATGGGGCGAAGTTTCGGAAGGCGTATTTTGACCAGTTGCGGGCGAAGTGCGATGAGATGGGGATTTGGTTGACGGGGCATTTATTGTATGAGCAGAATCCGTTTTGGGCGATTGTGCATAATGGGAATCCGTTGGAGGTTTTGAAGGGTGAGAGTTTGCCGGGGATTGATGAGATTCCGACGCGGCTGGATCCGACGCCTGGGAAGAAGATGGAATGGGTGACGTTTGCGACGGCGCAGCATGCGGTGTCGCGGAATGGGAATGGTGGGGCGGTGGAATTGTTTGCGTATGGTCCGAATGATATGCGCGGGGCGGTGATGCGGGAGATGATTTGGGTTTGTGCGTTTCAGGGGATTGATCATTATTTGCTGAGTTTGGATGTGATGGATATGCGTGGGCTTGTGAAGGGGGGCGAGGCGGAAAGTTATGCGGCGTGGTTGGCGCCGTGTCAGATGGGTCAGGCGTGGACGGAGCGTGCGGGGGTGTTGAATGAGGAGGCGGCGCGGGCGGCGAGGTTTGCGCGGAAGAGTGTGGAGTTGGATGTGGGGGTGAGGTATCCGCAGAGGTTGGCGTCGTATCAGGAGATGGATTTGGATGGGGTGTTGAGGGGGTTTGAGTCGGCGCAGGTGACGGTGGATTTGATGGCGGAAGATGAGGCGAGGCGGGCGCCGTATGTTTTTGTGATGGGGGCGGATAATCGTTCGCTTTATGAAGAGGTGACGAAGACGAGGTTTGCGAATGTAGCGGAGGCGGTGAAGTGGGTGCAGGGGCGCGTGAAGAAGTCGGTGAGGTTGTTGGAGGCGGATGGGAAGGTGGCGGGGAATGTGCTTTCGCATGTGTATGAAGATGGGAGCGCGGCATTTATCAATTTGGATTTGGGTGGGGCGCGGCGGTTGGTGTTGGAGCGCGAAGGGGTGCGCACGGTTGTGGAGTTGGCGCCGCGCGAGGTTTTGGCGTTTGAGAAGGGGGATGTCGTGGAGGGCGTGAAGGAGAGGAAATGTGCCGCGGTTGGGGTGAAGGAGTTTGATGTTGCGTTTTCGCAAGGGGCGGTAGTGCGGATTAATTTTGGTGCGGATGGGGTCGGGAAGATTCGGGTGAGGGAGGATTTGAAGAGCGTGAAGTTTGCGGTGTTGAATTATTGGAAGGTGGCGGCGAGCGTGGAGATGGATGGGAAGAAAATTGCCGCGGAGAGGGCGTGCGGGATTTTGCCGGAGGGGTATAATGAATTGTATCGCGAGACGGAGGAGATGGATTTGGCGGCGGGCGAACATGTGTTTAGGATTGTGTCGGGCAAGGGGGATCATAATTATTTCTTGCCGGTGATGATGATGGTGGGGGATGTGGCGGCGAAGGGCGGCGAGGTTTGGGCGCGGGGGAAGAGGGTCGCGATGGGGAGTTTGAAGGAGTTGGGGCTGGGGGCGAGCATGGGGAAGATGGTGTATGCGGCGGAGGTGGAGGTGCCGGAGGGAGCGGTGGGGTTGAGGCTGGAGACGGGTGGGCTTTTCACCGAGGTCAAGTGGAATGGGGTGAGTTTGGGGACGCGGGCGTGGGCGCCGTTTGAATGGGAACTGCCCAAAAGTGCCGCGGGGAAGGGGAGGCTTGAAATCACGATTTATTTGCCGATGGTGAATATGTGCGGGGACGAGAATGCGAAGGGTGTCAAGTGGGATTCGAGATTTATTGTTCCGCCGCGGAGTGTGGAGGCGCAAGGGCTGGTTGGGGCGGATTGGGTGTGCGAGTGAGGGGAGGACTAAGGGTGCGAGGCACCCTTAGTCCTCCCTCGACCCCCCTAATCCCAGAAGCGAAAGCACCGCGGCAGAACTGCCGCGGTGCTTTCGCATACTTGGGGATTATGCGGGTTGTTGGGTGGCAATGTGTCACTTAGCGCGGCAGTTTTGGTGGGGGAGGGGCTGAAGTCAGGGTGATTAGGGGCTGACGTCAGGTGTTTCCAGGGCTAACATTAGGTAAAAGGGGTAGTCTTTTTGCCAAA
>CAVGIZ010000188.1:0-4271 GCA_963629255.1 Anaerovoracaceae bacterium | reverse complement strand
GGGGAGAGATTTTAGCCGTGTAGAACATAAAGAACATAGAGATTTTTTGGGGAAAGTGCCGCGGAAATCCCTCCACATTTTATAAAATGTGGAGGAGCATTAGCCTTATTTTATTGGGTGCGGTGAGGGTTTTAACGTTTTGAGCCCTCCACATTTTATAAAATGTGGAGGAGGATTGACCTTGTTTTATTGGGGTTGACGCATGTTCAATCCACTTTTCATGAAAAATGGGACAGGCTTGTTTTATTGGGGTTGGCGCATGGTCAATCCACATTTCATGAAAAGTGGATTGGGTGGGGCAAGGCAGATTTTTGGTCGGGGTGGGAGATTTGCCGCGTCGGGGAGGGACGAAATTTTGGTCGGGGTGGGAGATTTGCCGCGTCGAGGCGCGACGGTTTTTTCTTATTTTAACTTTTCCCCCTTGACAACGGACAAAAAAAAAATGGTATAATATGCTCTCGTTACGTGGGAGTAGGTTTGGTTGGCGGGTGGCCGACTAGCTGAAACCCTAGTAAATAAAGGAGACAACGATTATGATGCATAATTGGATCAAATGTGCCGCGGTGGGCGCGGCGGTTGTTTGGGGCTCGATTGAGGCTCAGGCGAAGTGGACGTATAGTACGACATCGAGTACGGGAGATGGGACGCTCTCGGATGGAGATTATACCTTTAATGTGAAGGTGGTGTCGTTGGATGATCCATCGTCGAGTGGGACGAGTGTGAGTGGTTTGCAGATTACGGGATTGGCGACGGCTGGGACGGGCGAGACGATTGATTTTACGAGTGCGAAGTCGGATGCAGGATACGATGTGATTTCGTTTGCGGATGGGAATAACGTGTATAAATTTTTGAACAATACGCCGTGTAAGACGTTTATTGCGCCGGCGATGATGGATTTGGGGCGGATGACATTTCGCGAGAATAAGGTGCTGGAGAGCATTACGGTTTCCGATAAGATTACGACGTTTGGTTATTATGCTTTTGAGAATGCTTCGAATTTGAAAACGTTCTCGCCGACGCATCTTCCGTATATTACAAAGTTGAACAACTCGAATGCGCAGAATGCGCTCTACAAGACGGCGGTGACAGGCGATTTTGAATTTCCGAATCTGACGAACATTGAGGCCTCTCAGATTTTTTATGGGACGTCGATTACGAGTGTGAAGATGCCGCAGATTCAGACGATTTGGGAACATGCGTTTCGTGATTGTAAGAAGTTGACGGGTGATTTCAAGTTTGATAATTTGGAGTCCGTTGGTAATTGCGCGTTTATGGGGTGTAATTTGATTACGAGCTTTGAAGCGCCGAAGGCGATCGTGAAGGACTATGCATTTAGTGGGTGTAGTTCATTGACGAATATTGTGGTGTCGAAGGAGCTGACGGTGATTGGGAGAAACACGTTTGATAGTTGTCAGGTCACGAGTTTTGATTTTCCGAAGGTGACGGAGATTGGGTTGCAAGCGTTTCAGAATTGCACTGTTCTGACAAATCTCAATGCGCCTGCGGTGACGATATTGAGAGATGCCGCGCTTTATGGGTGTAAGAAGTTGACGAAGATTGACATGCCGAAGCTTGAGCTGATTGAGGCTAACGGGGTGCGGGATACGGGATTGTTTGAGCTGATTGCGTCGGGTGTGACGAATGTGGGGGCGAATGCGTTTATGGGGTGTACAGCGATTACGAACATTCAGTTGGGGGCGGCGTGCGCGACAAATTATGGGGACAGGTTGTATGAGAATTGCGAGAAGTTGGTGAAGCTGGAGCCGTGGCCGAGTCTTTTGAATGTGACGAATACGGGCGAGAGGAATAATTATTTGGTGAATCCGATGTCGGGATGTAAGTCGCTTGTGGGGTCGATTGAGTTGTCGGGTCCGGCGGGATTGCATACGATTCCGCAAGCATGGATGAACAATTGCAACAACATTACGAGTATCACGATTCGGACGCCATGGATTACGAATGTGGTGGTTTACTCGGTGCAGGGCTTGGCGCCGGGTGCGGTGATTTATTGGAATACGGAAAAGGCACCGCTTTCGTTTGGGCAGTCGTTCTACTCGACGGATCAAAATAATCGTACACGGATTTTTGTGAAGGGGGATATGGCTGGGTGGAGCAATGCGGTGTATAATGCGGGGATTACGGATAATGATAAGACGCGTTCGGACTGGCCGGGGAAGAAGACGTTTGGTAAGATTCGTGATGCGAATGCGTATTTGATTTTGGCGCCGCAGAGTTTTATCATGAGGATTCAGTAAGAAGGTTTAGAGGTTTGGAAAGATGATGGAGCCGCGGCAAAAGTGCCGCGGCTCTTAGCTTTGTTGGATTTGTTGGGGGATTGATTAGTCCCGCAAGATGACGCGGAATGTTTCGCGGTCATTGCCCGACAAGCTTGTCTCATAATTGGGGTCGAGTTCCATTGCGCCATCCACGCAATAGCGAACGCGCGGGTCGTCCTTGTCCTGGTCGCTCACCCATTCGGTGAAGCCATTACCGATGCCTTCAATCCCCTTCCCAGCTTGCGCGGCCGCTTCTTTCCATTCTGCGTACGTGGGGACATCGAACTGCGCGCCTTTCATTCGTGCGGAAAGTGCCGCGGTCCACGCCTTTGCAAACACATACGAAACGTGGTCGACCGCGGCCATGGGTGCGTGCGATTGCATGGATGGATTATCATCATTGAAGTGCGCCCATTGACCTTGCGTGGTTTCAAAAACTGCCGCGTACAAGCCCTTGCGAAGGCGCTTCATCACGAGTTTTTTCACGCGGTCCTCATCGCTCCAACCCATCGCAGGTGCCGCGTCCAATTCTTCCATCGCGCCCGTTGCAAGGTCATAGACGCGATACAAGCCCTTCGCACGCTCCAGGCGTTGCACGCCCAGCCCTTCCTTCGTATTTGCCGCGCGATGCGTGAACTTTTCCCAGGTGAGGCCCTCGCGCTTCCCCGCCCACATCTTCTCGCCCAGCGTCTGAATTGCGGGGAACAACCGCTCATACGTCCCCTGCTCATCCACGCCTTCCTCGCCATAATCATTCCACAGCGCGAACTTTCCGCCCGCCAATTGCGGATGCGTTG
The DNA here is from genome assembly GCA_963629255.1 of Anaerovoracaceae bacterium. GTDB lineage: Bacteria > Verrucomicrobiota > Kiritimatiellia > RFP12 > UBA1067 > UBA1067. The sequence continues at coordinate 1,198 of CAVGIZ010000188.1, read as the reverse complement.
GCTCCACATAAACCTCCTCAAAATAGCACGGTTCCCAAATCCGGAACAGCCGCTCATAATTCAACCGGTCATAATAATACTTCGCGCTCGGCACAATGTAAACGAGGTTGTCTGGCACACAAATCACATTGAACCCCGCCTTGATGGCTTCGAGCGGCTGATAGTACCCATTGTGCCAAATGTCGAGCGTCGCGCCACTTGTCTCCACGGGCGTCTTTCCCGCTGCATGCGTGAGCGCCCCCCACGCCCGCGGCACTTTTCCAAACCCCTTCACCATCTTGAGCATCGCATCCGTAAACGCGCGAAACGCCTCCGCTTCCTCCTTGCTATATTCATCCGTCCCCACGCTCACATTCGGCCCAGCAAACACGGGATCCGCCCCACAGCAATACTCCGCAAACAACTTCTTCAAAAATGGCAACACCTCTGGATTGTGCAAATCCAAATGCGACGGGCCAAACTTCTTCGATGCGAAGCTCGGCCGATACTTTGAGAACACCGCCGAATGCGCGGGCACATCAATTTCTGGCACCACATCCACACCTTTTGCCGCGGCCCGCTTCACAAACGCACGAAACTCCGCCTTCCCATAATGTTGCGCAGACGCGAGCCCCGGATACGTCTCGCATTCCAACCGAAACGCGCAATTCGTCCCTGGTCCATTATCATTCAAATGAATGTGGAGCTCATTCAATTTGTAGTACGCCATCACATCCACAAGCTCATCGAGAAATGCCATCGAATACCACTTGCGCGCCGCATCCAACATCAACCCACGCACACGATACTTCGGACCATCCTGAATGACCCCGCACGGCACCTTCCCCTCGTACGCATCTTTCAATTGCGCCAGCGTCGCCTCGCCCCAACGCAAGGCCGCGGCACTTTTCCCGCGCAAGCGAATCCCATCTTCGCGAATCTCAAGCGCATAATCTTCCGTGCCCGAAAAATCTGCCGCGGCAATTTCTTTGGTGACCTTCTCGGGTGCTTTACACACGAGCGCGCCCGTAGGCTTCCATTCCTTCACGGATGGCACCACAGGCAATTCAACCGCGGACAACGCCGCCGCCAACAGTATCGATGTCATAATCATTTTAGAATCTCCTTCTTTTTGGATGAATGAAGAAAATATTATACCATATTTCAGACCAAATTACAATCCCCTTCCACAAGCCTTTTCATTTCTTTTTTTTCTTAG
>CAVGIZ010000187.1:0-4283 GCA_963629255.1 Anaerovoracaceae bacterium | reverse complement strand
CCGCGCTCACCACAACCATCAACAATGCTTTTTTCATATCTTTACTTCTGTCCTTCTCTGTCAAAAACTTTGCCTTATATTATACCATATTTCGCGGCAACTTTCAACCCTCCCGCGAAAGCAACCTAAATAAACCCACCTAAATGCTCCAATCATCGCTTCCGCCCCAAAGCCTGTCCAACCTTCGCTCACGGCGCGGGGGCCGCACCATCTAAACTTGCTTTACTTCGCTTGCATTCTGCCTTTCGCCACTAAGCTTGTCCTCACCTTCGCGGGGGAGCGGGGGGCGCCGCCCCCCGAAACCTTGGGTCACTGTATCCTAATGCAAAAACTCTGCGACGCCTCAACCAACCACACATGGCTCTGCAAAAGTCCAAATGTCTTCTTCCCTGGCCAATCCACCCGATTCGTAGAATCCTTCGCCGAAAGCGTCGAAGCATCCACAAAGCTCGAAAGTGCCTTCCACCCATCCAAATCATTCTTCACAATAATCCGCGAACGATTACTCGCCTCCTTCGATGTAAACACCGTACTACCAAAAGCAAGCGGGGCCTTGTCCGTGTTCCAATAAATCGTCGCACCCGGCGCCAAGTTCCTCGCCGCATGATTCACCACGTTCGTCACCCACGGCGTCCGAATCGTGATGCTCGTAATACCATTGCACCCATCCATCCAGTCATTCTTAATCGTATGCAATCCTGCCGGACCCGACAATTCAATCGACCCCACAAGCGAACTGCACCCACTAATCGGATTGTAATAAAACTGGGGGTCCCCCGTTTTACTATCATACGTATTCGTGAGATTGCTAAAATTCGGCCACGGCGTCAACGCCACTAACTTGCCGCAATTTGAAAAGGCACTATTGCCATAGTTCCCGCCACACGCCGCACCAAACGAAACATTCGTCAACGCAGAGCAATTCTGAAGCACCGCACCACTAACAGTCTCCATCTTCGGCGCCGTGAAACTCGTAATCGCCGTGCACTTCTTAAACGGATACGACCCCAACGTCTTCAGCTCCGCAAAATACAAATCACCCGTCATGCTCGTGCACTCTTCAAACGCACCCTCACCAATCTCCTCAACCTTCGGCAACGAAATACCAGTAATCTTCGACTTCTGAAACACCTTCGTTCCCACATTCGTCACATTCGGAAAATAGAATTCACCTCCCACGACCGAACTGGTAAATTGATAATCATAAAGACTCCCGTGCTGCTTATGAGCAAGAGACTTCACATACGGAAACACACGCGGCGAAAAACTCGTCAGCTTCGTAGTATTGAAGAAACACTGAGCATAAAACACTTCAATCTTATCCGAAAGCGTCACATCCTGAATGGTCGTATTGCTAGCAAAAAGCTTGGAACAAATCTTCATCACATGCGGCGCTGTAAACTTCGTACAAGCCGTAGCCTTATTCACAATGGCTTCCACATTCAGTGAAATCACATTTTTGCCCGTCCCAGTATCCGTCCCCACATTCGTGAAATCAAGATGCTCCCCCGTCGCATCCGCCGTCGCGGCACTCTTAATCTCAAATCCCGTCACACTCTCCTTCGTCTCAGGATCCGTCAGCGTCACCTCCGCCACCGTAAACGAATAACCCGTATCATTCGACAACGTCTTCGCATCCGCGTCATACACCCACGTCGCCTGAGCCTCAATCGAGCCCCAAACAACTGCCGCGACCATCGCCGCACTCTTCAGCAAAATATGCTTCATAACTGTTTTGTCCTTTATTTACTAGGCTTTCGGCCTCTTCGCGCACACCGCGGCAAAACCTATTAACCCTTAGATGGCATATATTATACCATTTTTTTTTGTCCCCTGTCAAGGGGGAAAATGCAAAATTATAAAAACCACCGCCGCGCCCCAGCCCACCCCCGCGACACTTTTCCCCTTTCAAAATGGTCGCCTCCCCCTCTAACAAAGGTCCAATCCCAGCCTTTCTTTGGTACGTTTCAGGCTCGTCTTGGATAAAACCACGCGTGACTTTTTGCAAAACCACGCGTGGAAATTCTTAAAACCACGCGTGACTTTTTGCAAAACCACAGGTGGTTTTTTCCAAGAGACCCCTGGAACGCACCATAAAAACCCCTTCGCCCACCCAAAGGAACCCCCTCTCTTGGCCATTTCCCCTGCCTGAAAACTGCCGCGCACCCTAGTAAAACAAGCCCTCCGAAATGCACCGAAGCCCCGCTGAGGGTACCTTTGAGCGCAAGCGAGAACCCGAAGGGCGCGCAAGCGGGTGCGCAGTTTTGCCGCGGTCTTCTCAGCCTATTCTCTCTCTTCTCTCGCATAAAACAATTGATAGTATACCATAAATGCTCCCCACTTCAATGGGGACCCTCATTCTTCCCTAAAAAATCCGCCGCGGTTGAGTGCCCTCTAGCGTTGATGGCCAAGCTGTGCTTGACCAAATCTGCCGCGCTTAGAAACAAAAACCGCGGCACTTCTGCCGCGGTCCATAGTCCCTAAAGGACCAAATCTAAACAGTTGGAAACCAGTTCCTTTAGAATGAATCGAGAATATCTTTGCGCTTCTTCTCGTACTCAAGGTCTGTCATAAGTCCCTTATCATGCAAGTCCTTAAGACTCGCAAGTCGACCCTGAACAGACATATCTTTGCGCTCTCCGAATTTGTTCGCCCCTTGAGTCCCTGGCACAAAAAGCAACAAGACACTCATTATTAGAAGAGGGAGGGCACCAGCAACATATACAAATGCACCTAAGGCGGGATAAATATAACCAACAGCTGGGCCAGCGCTGAAAATCAACATCCAAATTGCGAGCTTGCTCGTCCACCCAATATCGTGAGCACGTTTGACCCAGAAATAAAACATCACAAGTCCATGAAGAATCCCCGCACAGAGGCTAACAAAAAGTTGAGCCTCTAGACCCCCCTCCTTCGCTGCCGCATTACGCAAAAACACTCCGGCAATGTTAATGGGGCCGCCCAATAACAAGCAACTCAAGAAATATGGCATACGACGCATTCTGCCATGAATGCATCTATCTACAAGCGAAGCAAGAAACCCTACAAGAAAGTATGCAGCTGCCAAAACTAGAATCCATGGAAGTAGTATACCTCCAAGCACATTGGTGGTTATACCCGCACTGGCCTCCAAGAAATTCGCTCCAACCCTACTAACCTTTAGGAAAATAAATCCAGCGATCAAGCCAAGAGCAAACAGCAACCGCGAAACCTTTATTTCCTCATGGGCAAGAACATCAATCCGACGGCGCGATTCAACAACCTTAACAATTTGCTTACTGACCAGACAAAGGGAAGCAATCGCAACAAGACAAACCACCGTAGCGATAAAATGCCACCATGTGAAAACAACTACGGCATCGGAAGCACCCACACCCAGCTTACCTTTTGCAACTAGAAAAAGAGCACTCACGCCTTCAATAAATAGCACTGCCTCCGCCACAACTGCCGCGATAAGCACTCCCATCGCAACCCTTCTTTTCTTCCCCAATAACAGATACCTCGTTAAACCGCCCAGCCCGATGGCTAAGCAAATCAACTGAAAAGCAATAACGATGGACAGATTCCCTCCTTCCACAAATAAAGCACCAACTTGTGCCTCAAACAAAATAAGACCAATACCACCCGCTAGGGAAGAGCAAATGGACACCCGACACATTAACACCAACATCAGCATCGCCAGTGCATGAGCTAATATCAACATCAAGACAGCCGATGCAGAATTTTCTGGTGAGGGTGAAATTAAAACAATCAACAAAAGAATCACATTCATCAGAAACGCCAAAAGCCCCAATCCTAATCCAATGTCAAGACATACACCCGCCCTTTTCCCTGTCTGTTCTGTACACGCACAAGTGCTACTATCCTTATCCATAATTTTTTCCTAACTGCCCTATTTCTATTTCACATCCAGTCGAACGGGCCATTCTCCTTTCCGTGTCGCTCCCACATCACTCTCGCACACAAAAAGAAACCCTCTCCTTATGTTTCGACTGAGGCTGTAGGAGGCCCGAACAGAAACACAAAAAGAGGAAGCGCACTTGCGCTCCCTGCATCGTGTCGTCTGCTCAGAAACTTCCTACATTTCAGTCGACGATCGCTTTGCAGTTGCAAATTGATAAACGCTCAAGTGTTGGTTCTTAGAGTCGGCTTTCATACGTCGCTTGACCCACCAAACGCTTCTCGAACTATAACCGCCTTTCAGGTCTACACCTTCAGACGATGTGTGTATTATACCATATTCTGGATTCGATTGCAATACCCCGCGGCAAAAAACTTTCTTT
>CAVGIZ010000186.1:0-4348 GCA_963629255.1 Anaerovoracaceae bacterium | reverse complement strand
TTAGCTCGACACTCAATGTCGTTCCACGCTTCCTCATTGTGATTTATTTGTATTGGGGGGGGGCGGAGGGTGCGCGGCGGTTTTCAACAAAATAGAGAAAGGAGAAAGTTTATGAACTGGAAGAAGTTTTTGGAGGCGTTGTATGGGTTCTTGGGGGCGCTTTTGGGTGCGCTTGCAGGGGCTGGATGCACGGCCTTTGGCCCGGTTGTGGGCAAGTCGGTATTCTAATAGATTCGTTTGAGGGTTCGGCGACAAACCCTCCCCGCGGCGGAAAAAGTGCCGCGGGTTACTTGTTCTTTACGCTGGTTACAGCCTTGATCTTTGACAATTGAATATTTCGCGTAGCCGCGGTTAGTCTTCGGGTTTGAGGTAGCGAAGGAGTTCGTCCATGCGATTGATTTTGATGGTGTAGCGCGATTCGCCCAGTGAGCCGAAGCCGAAGGTGCAGAAGGCGCCTTTGATGCCTGCGTTGGTGGCGCATTGCATATCGGTCCAGCTATCGCCGACCATCCAATCGTGAGAAGAGAGGCGGTGGCCACGGAGGCGCGCGGCACATTCACGGAGGGGCAGAGCGGAGGGTTTCATTTCGGGGCAGTCGCCGCCCGCGATGATGGCGCTCGCAAAGTAGCGCGTCAGGCCGAAGTGTTCGAGGATGGCATGGGTCGCGAAGGATGGCTTGGAGGTGTTGATGCCGAGCAAGTAGCCGCGGCGGTGAAGTTCGTCGAGCGTGGAGCGCACAGTGGGATAAAGTTCGACCGATTCGAGCATGTGCTCGGCGTAGTGGGACTTGAAGATGTTCCAGAGGGCGTCAACGTCATTGGCGCGTTCGGGGATGGCGTGGGCGAGGAGGTAGCGGGCACCGCGGCCGACGTGCGTGAGGACTTCGTCTTGGGGGAGTTCAGGAAGGGAGAGGTCGCGGCGTGTGTGGTTGACGGTCGCGGCGAGGTCGGCGCGGGAATCAATGAGGGTTCCGTCCATATCAAAAAAGACTGCGTTCATAAATGGGATGTTCCTTTCGAGGTGTGAGTTGAATTATTGAGGGATGGCGACGTCGACGGGGACGGTGAGGCCAGGGAGGGCCTTGTCGAGGTCGGCAGGCTTCATGATGACGAGGATGCCGCGGTGGCCCGCGTTGATGTAGATTTCGGGCAAGGCGTAGATGGATTTTTGGACGTAGACGGTCATGCGCTTGCGAGTGCCGAAGGGCGAGGTGCCGCCGACGTGGTAGCCGCTGTGGCGGTCGGCCGTGTCGGGGGTGCAGGTTGTGACGGTTTTGACGCCGCGTTCGCGTGCGAGGTTTTTCGTTGAGATTTCGCAGTCGCCATGCATCAGGCAGACGAAGGGCTTTTTAGTTTCGTCTTCGAGAATGATGGTTTTGATGGTGGCGTGGTGGTCGAGGCCGAGTTCGGTCGCGGCTTGGATGGTGCCGCCGTGAAGGGTGAAGTCGTAGCAACGTGTTTCGTAGGGGACGTGTGCGGCGTTGAGGGCGCGCAGGGCGTTCGTCATGGGGATGGTCGTAGGTTTCATGATTTTATTTATTGAAGAGGTTGATGCCAAGTTCCGCAAGCGGGCGCAGGACGAAGTCGCGTTGCGCGGCGCGTGGGTGCGGGAGGGTGAGTTCGGGCGTGGAAAGGGTTTGGCCGGCAAAGTCGATGAGGTCGATGTCGATGGTGCGCGGGCCATTGGGGATGGTGCGGATGCGGCCGAGGCTCGCTTCGATTTCGTGCATGTAGCGCGAGAAGGTGAGCGCATCGAGGGTGGTTTCGAAGACGACGATTTGGTTGAGGAACTTTTGCGCGGCAAATGCGGGCGGGACGTCGACGGGCTCGGTTTCAATGACGGAAGAGGCGCGGCAAAAATGTGTATCGGGCAGAGAAGAAAGTGCCGCGGTCGCACGGGCGAGGTAGTCGGCGCGGGGTTCAATGTTAGAGCCGAGCGAGACGATGGCACGCTTAAAGTGCGCGGCAGATTGTTCGCTTTCGGCGTGTTTGAGCCTGTTGACGACCGTGCCAAAGGCCTCGAGCCCGATGAGGGAAAGGACGGTTGTGGCGATGCCGACGGCGTAGAGGCCCGCGGCAATGGCCATACCGATTCCAGCCGCGACCCAAATGCCCGCGGCAGTTGTGAGGCCGTGCACGCTGTTACGTTGGACGATGATGGCACCCGCGCCCAAGAAGCCGACGCCGCTCACAATTTGTGCCGCGACGCGTGCGGGGTCACTTTGCCCGCCAAATCCGTAGCGTGAAACAATCATCATCAAGGCCGCGCCCAGCGCAACCAAGAGGTGTGTGCGAACGCCTGCAACCTTCGCACGATATTCTCTCTCGGCACCAATCAAAGCTCCGAGGACGCCCGCGAGCACGAGGCGCAAAATCAACTCAACTGTCTCAAACATAGCTCATGTCCTTTATTTACTGGGCCCGCGGCAGTTTTGCCACGAACCGAAGTGAATGTCCAAAATGGACGCTGGCGTATATTATACCATAAAAAGGTCGGGCGAGTAAAGTATAAAAAGGCCCGAGGCATAAAGCCCCGGGTCTAGGGAGTGAAAAATCACATGGAATAATATGATGAAAGAAATTGTTTGAAAAAAAAATCGTTTAGAAAGCCTCCGTTGCTTCGTTGACCCGACGGCCGCGCTCTTCTGCCGCGGCGCGACGCGACTTCTGAAGAGAAGCCTCGTATTCTTCCGCGGCAGTTCGCAATGCTGCTTCATCCCACGCTTCAACCACCGTCTGGTAATCGGGCGTCGCATCAGCCAAACAGACGCGGACCCCGCGACCCTGGCCAATGAGGAAATCGTAGCACGGACGACTAAAACTGGAGAGACGAGCCCACGTGTCATAGCGACGTTCAAGGGCTTCAATCAAATAATGCCGTTTCCACCGAATGCCGGAATCAACCGCGGCGCGTGCGCAAGCCACAACCCGTGCGACCTTGTGCGTGGTGGGCGTCACATAAACATAGTAATCATCAAAATCAGCGAGGGGCTTTTTCGGCGTGAACGTCGTGCGAAGGAGAGCCGGTTCGGCCGCGTCCACAACGAAGTTCGTATTCGCCGTAAATTCAGAATTGAACTTGAGGCCCATGAAAGAATCCGTATCCTTGGCCGCATTCAAACCAGTCGGCGGCGGCGGGGGCGGTGGAAACGCGCCCTTCTTGAAGCATTTCGGCGGCGGATAAGCACCTTCTGGCGCCGGACCCTTGCAAGACATCTTCGGGCAAGTACCAGGACGCGCCGCGGCCGTCGTGGCATAGCTCTGATTATACTCGCTCGTCGAACAAACAAGAACGTTGCCATCCGCATCCATCGTCGTGTTCGTTTCGCGGCGATGTTCGGTAATCATGTTGCCGTTCGTTGTAACCACAGATTCGGTATAGCGGCGCGAAATCGAACCATTCTCATTCGTCGTCACAACCGATTCGGAGTTCTTGGTGGACATATTCTTATTATGCTCGCCTGCACAAAGAACACCGCACACGCCCAACACGGCCACGCAAAGTGCCGCGCCGAGTGCAACACGCGAACTCACATTCGCGCCCTTCGTCTGCATCTCTTTTGCTACGTTCATTATTTTATGTCCTAATTTACAACTGCCCTTCAAAATCTAGACCGAAGCCTATCTCTCTCAAGACGCGAATATTATAGCATTTTGGTATTAAGGTAAAGTTAACAAATTGGTAAAAAAAAAGCCGCGGCAAAACTGCCGCGACTTCTTCAGCAAATCTAAAACTAGACTTACTTGATTTCGACTTCGGCGCCAGCCTTCGTGAGCTGTTCCTTGATCTTTTCGGCGTCTTCCTTCGAAGCACCTTCCTTGACCGTCTTCGGCGCACCATCGACGAGATCCTTCGCGTCCTTGAGGCCGAGGCCCGTGATCGCGCGGATTTCCTTGATGACCGCAATCTTGTTCGCGCCCGCCGCCTTGAGGACAACGTCGAACTCGGTCTTCTCTTCAGCCGCAGCAGCGCCAGCAGCCGGACCCGCAACCGCGACAGCCGCCGCAGCCGAAACGCCCCACGCTTCTTCGAGGGCCTTCACGAGGTCATTGATTTCCAGAACCGTCTTGCCCGACAGCTCCTTGATGATTTCTTCATTTGTCATTTTCTGTTTTCCTTTATTTTAACCGGCCGCGTGTTTCATCGTCCGGGATGCCGCCCTATCTTTCGGTCACCCTATCGTTCAGGCGGCTTTTACAAATTCTTTTACGCAGCTGGCGTTGCATCCGGAGCCGAAGCCGCCGGTGCCGCGTCGCCACCCTTCTTCGCCTTCTCGGAAAGGACACGCGCCAAACGCGTCGCCGGCTCCTTGAGGAGCATGAGCAACGTCGCACGGAGCTGATCCTTG
>CAVGIZ010000185.1:0-4366 GCA_963629255.1 Anaerovoracaceae bacterium | reverse complement strand
CCGTCGGGTGTGCCAGCATCGACGGATGATGTGATTATTGAGAATGGCAAGGTTGAATATGTGCCGGGCGGGGTTGACCTGGCGATTGATGCGGGGGCGACGCTGACGATTGGGAATGGCGGGACGTTTGTGCAGTCCACGGGGGTTAGTTGGATTCAATTGAAGGGTGCGATTGTTGTGAAGTCGGGTGGTACGTTTGATATGGGGTCGTGTTACAGGGTGAATGCGGATACGACGACGGCGAGTATTACGGTTGAAAAGGGTGGTACTTTTATTAAGCGGAATGCGGGGAAGGAGCAGACGGGGACGCTACCGATAGTGATTTTGGGAGAGGGGACGAATTATTGGAGCGGGGCGAAGATTTGCACATGGACGGGGAATGCGGGCGATGGGAAGTGGTTGACGGCGGAGAATTGGGATGGGGGCGAGGTGCCGGCGACGATTGATGATGTGGTGATTCCAGAGGGGGAGACGGTTGAGTATGAGCCGGGGGGCGACTTGACGATTTGGGGATCGCTCACGCTTGGGAAGGGGGCGAAATGGGTGCAGATTAATAACGGTAATTGGATTCAGTTGTATGGTCAGGTGGTTGTTGGGGAAGGTGCGCAGTTTGACGTTGGCACGGCGGCGATGAAGGTTGTGATGAATATGCATGATGGGTGTTCGGTGCATGTGTGCGAGGGTGGTTGGATGAATGTGCAGCCGCTTTGGGGGACGGGTTCGTGGGGGACGACGCAGCGTGTGTTTGTCGATGGCACGATTGAGTGGTGTGGGGCTTCGGAGCTTACGCAAGCAGATTTTACGAAGTTGAGCCAGACGATCTTTACCTATTCGGAGACGGGGCGTCTTGTGAATTTGCTGGGGGTGCGATTTGCTGGGACGACGGAGATGGATTTTGCTGGGACGATTGAACTTGCTGGGTTTACGGCGCAGTCGACGGGTGCGAGTGGGGCGCGAGAGAATAATGAGCTTGTGATGAAACGCGGCAAATATATTGTGCGTGCGGATGCTGGGCACAATCCGCGGGGGATTGTTGCGTGGGCGCCGAATGATACGGATACGTGCAAGACGTGGGTGAATTTCTCGGACCGTTCGAAGGCGGAGGTTGTGTTTACGCATACGGATATTACGAATAATGCGGATGTGATTGCGGATCCATACAATGTGTACACGCAGATTAAGGATTGTATTAGTTCGAATGACAAGGTGTATAATATTCTTTATTGCCGCGGGGAACAGATTCTGGATTTTGAATCGTTCAAGAAGGCGTTTACGGTTTGGCAGGATGCGGAGGGCGTGCATATGAAGTTGAAGAACCCGACGGGGCTTGTGATTCGGGTGCAGTAGCAAGTACAGAGGTTTGGGAGGTTGAAGGGGCCGCGGCAGATTTTGCCGCGGTTTTTATTAAAAATAGGCACTAGGCAGATGGGCGAAAATATGGTATAATATATGCTTTTAGTGGGCTTGGTAGGCTCGTGACGGTAAAAGGCAACAAGAAAAGGCAAGAAAAGAAGACGACAATGCTTGATAAAGACTGGTTGAAGAAACAGGCGGAGGTGATCCGCAAGGCCGATCGGATTGACCCGGCGCTGTATACGAAGTACGGCGTGAAGAGGGGTCTTCGGAATGCGGATGGGTCGGGTGTGCTTGTGGGGCTCACGACGATTGCGAATGTGCATGGGTATGTGATTAGCGAAGGCGAGAAGCAGGCGATACCGGGCGAGCTTTATTACCGCGGCATAAATGTGAAGGACATTGTGGCGGCGGACAAGAAGGAGCATCGGTTTGGGTATGAGGAAGTTGCGTACTTGTTGATGTTTGGCGAGTTGCCGACGGCGCGGCAGTTGATTGACTGGAAGAACAAGCTGGGGTCGTATCGGAAGTTGTCGGACGGGTTCAAAGAGAACGCGATTATGCGTAATCCGTCGAAGAACATCATGAATGCGATTGCGCGTGCGATTCTGTTTTCGTATGCGTTTGATGAGGATGGGAATCCGGATGATTTGTCGGTTGAGAAGTGTTTGGCGCAGTCTGTGGAGATGATTGGTGCGTTTCCGACGATTGCGGCGTATGCGTACAATGCGAAGGCGCACTATCATGATGGGAAGTCGCTTTTGATTCGGATTCCGGATCCGAAGAAGTCGACGGCGGAGACATTTTTGTCGCTCATACGTGAGGATGGGAAGTATACGAAGTTGGAGGCGGCGACGTTGGATTTGGCGTTGATTTTGCATGCGGAGCATGGCGGCGGAAATAACTCGTCGTTTGTGACGCATGTGGTGACGAGTTCGTTCACGGATATTTATTCGAGCTTGGCGGCGTCGGTGTTGTCTTTGAAGGGATCGCGGCATGGTGGTGCGAATTTGCGGACGATGCGCCAGATGGAAGAGATCAAGGAGAAGGTGAAGAACTGGACGAAGAAGGAGAACGTCGCGGCGTATTTGGAGAAGATTGCGGACAAGAAGGCGGGGGATGGGACTGGGCTTATTTATGGGCTTGGGCATGCGGTGTACACGATTTCGGATCCGCGGTGTGTGATGTTGAAGAAGAAGGCGCGGGAACTGGCGACGGCGAAGGGGCGGATGGAAGAGTTGGAGCTTTACGAGACGATTGAGGAGCTGGGGCCTGCGATTATTAAGAGTCGCCATCCAAAGGCGGAGGATGTGTGCGCGAACGTGGATTTGTATTCTGGGTTTGTGTATGACATGCTGGGGATACCGAAGGATTTGTATACGCCGCTGTTTGCGGTGGCGCGGTGTGTGAGTTGGTGCTCGCACCGAATGGAAGAGCTCATCAACAATGGGCCGATTTATCGTCCGGCATATAAGCCGATATTTCATCCGAGGGAATATGTTAGGTTGCAAGATCGTTAAGGGCGGGGTTGTGAGCGCGGCAGGTTTTCGCGCGGCAGGAGTTGTTGCGGCCATCAAGTATGAGGGGCGCAATGATGTGGCGCTTGTGGTGGCGGATGAGCCGTGTGTGGCCGCGGCAGTTTTCACGACGAATGCGGTGGCGGCGGCACCTGTCGTGTATGACCGGAAGGTGATTGCGGGGGGCGTTGCGCAGGCGATTTTGGCGAACTCGGGGTGCGCGAATGCGTGCACGGGGAAGGCGGGTTTGGAAGATGCGAAGGCGGCGGCGAAGGCGACCGCGGCAGAATTGGGGATTTCGGCGAAGCATGTTTTGGTGGCATCGACGGGTGTGATTGGGCGGCGGCTGCCGATGGAGAGATTGGTCGCGGGGATGAAAAGTGCCGCGGCGGGTTTGGGGCGGACGGCGGCGCATGGGCTCGCGGCGGAAAAGGCTGTGATGACGACGGACACGAAGCCGAAGGAAGCGTGCGCGGTGGTGATGATTGATGGCAAGCGCGTGACGGTGGGTGGCATGAGCAAGGGGTCTGGGATGATTGAGCCGAATATGGCGACGATGCTGGGGTTTATTACGACGGACGCGGCGATTAGTGGGGCGATGTTGAAGAGGGCGCTGGGGCTGGCGATTGCGAAGAGTTTCAATCGGCTGGTGGTGGATGGGGATGAATCGACGAATGATTCGGTGTTTGTGATGGCGTCTGGGAAGGCTGGGAATGCGGAGATTACGCGGGGCGGGGCGGCGTTTGAGGCGTTTCGTGCGGCGCTCGAGGCGGTGTGCATTTCGCTTGCCAAGCAGATGGCGACGGATGGGGAAGGCGCGACGAAGTTTGTGACGGTGACGGTGCGTGGGGCACGGAATGAGAAGGATGCGGCGCGGGCGGCACGGGCGGTGGCGAAGTCGCCCTTGGCGAAGACGAGTTGGTTTGGGCGGGACCCGAATTGGGGGCGGGTTTTGGCGGCAGTTGGCTATTCGGGCGCGGCAGTTTGTGATACGAAGGCTGAGGTTTTTTACGACAAGGTTTGGGCTTATCGCAAGGGGAAGATTGCGGACGCGGCACAATTGAAGAAGCTCGCGGATGTGATGAAGAAGGACGCTTTTGAGGTTGTTGTGGATTTGCATTTGGGCAAGGGTGAGAGCAGCGTTTATACGTGTGACTTTTCGCTCGACTATGTACACATCAATGCTGATTATACGACCTAATCGCTAATTGATTTACCGTACGGTACTCTACCATACCCCTACCTAATTAAATCTTTTCTAAAGCTGCTTGCTACTGCTACACTACTGTTTACTCTACTGTGTACTAGTCGTGTAGAGTACCAGTACCAGTACTCTTCTAGATTAATTAATTTAAAGAGTAGAGTACTATACAGTACTAGTATAGTAGCTAGTAGAGTAGCTAGCTAGAGCTAATTAATTTAAGAGTAGAGTAAGTAGGTAGAGTAGGTACAGTACTCTACTCTACATTACTATACTATACTATACTATACAGTAC
>CAVGIZ010000184.1:0-4384 GCA_963629255.1 Anaerovoracaceae bacterium | reverse complement strand
TGGCGGATGACAGAATGCAAGCCTGTAAAGCAAGTTTAGATGGTGCGCCCCCCGCTCCCCCGCGAAGGCAGGAGAAGCTTAGTGGCGAAAGGCAGCATGCCAGCCAGTTTAGCAAGTTTTGATGGTGGCCCCCGCGCCCCCGCGTTGGTTGTGCGGGGTTTTTGGGGTGGAAGCGATGATGGGGGCATTTAGGTGGAGAGAATTTAGGTTGCTTTCGCGGGAGGGTTGAAAGTTGGGCGGGAATATGGTATAATATACGCCATGAGCATTGGACTGACACGTACACGAGAAGCTTGGGCGAAATTTATTGCGACGCGGATCCTCGCCATTGGTGTGGATACGGCGCTAATTGGTTTTGCTTATTTGATTTCGTTTGCGTTGAGGTTTGATTTTCAGGAGCCGCGTTGGGGATGGCGCGCGGTGGCACTTTCGTTTGTGACGGTGGCGGCGGTGCATATTGTGTCGCTCTTAGTGTGTGGGTGTTATCGGTTGGCGTGGCGGCGGATTTGCGCGGCGGATTTGCCGCGGTACATTGGTGCGATGTTTTTGGCGTGTGTGGTGTTGACGGCGCTCAGGTTTTATTTGCCGGGAGAGTTTCATTTTCGGATTCGGCCGCCGTATTCGATTACGTTGATGTGTTTTGTGTTTTCGACGGTGGCGTTGATTGGGGTGAGGTATTTGTGGCGGGCGTACACGTCGTCGCGTGGGAAAACTGCCGCGGCGTTGGCGGCGTTGTTGGAGCGGAAGGAGAACACGTTTGACAACACGATTGCGGCGCGGTATTTGGCTGGGAAGGTTGTGATGGTGACGGGGGCTGGTGGGTCGATTGGGTCGGAGATTGTGCGGCAGGTGGCGGGCGCTGGGGCGCGGCAGATTTTGATGGTGGAGCGGTGTGAGAATGCGCTCTATGAGATTGACCAGCAGATGCGTGGGGAAAAGTGCCGCGCGGAGGTTGTGCCGGTGATGATGGATGTGGCGAATCGCGAGAGGCTGGGGAAGGTATTGGAAGAGTATCGGCCGCAGGTGGTGTTGCATGCGGCGGCGAGCAAGCATGTGCCGATGGTGGAGCTGAATCCAGAGGAGGGGTGGGCGAATAATGTGGAAGGGACGCGGGCGGTGGCGGAATGTGCGAAGGCGGCGGGGGTGGAGCGGTTTGTGTTGATTTCAACGGACAAGGCGGTGAATCCAATTTCGGTGATGGGGAAGTCGAAGCGGGAGGCGGAGAAGATTGTGATGGCGTTGAATGAGGGGGAGGGGACGTCGTTTTGCGCGGTGAGGTTTGGGAATGTGTTTGGGTCGTCGGGGTCGGTGGTGCCATTGTTTGAGGAGCAGATCGCGCGGGGGCAGGCGGTGACGGTGACGCATCCGGATATGCGGCGGTACTTTATGACGATTCAGGAGGCGGTGAGTTTGGTGTTGCAGGCGGCGAGCCGGACGGAGAGGGCGATTTACACGTTGGATATGGGCGAGAGTGTGAGGATATTGGATTTGGCGGAGGGCATGATTCGGCGCGTGGGGTTCAGGCCGTATGTGGATATACCGATTGTGTTTATTGGCAAGCGGCCGGGCGAGAAGCTGTTTGAGGAGCTGGACATTTCTGAGAAGTCGGCCTTCAAGACGGATATGGCCAAGATTTACGTCACGCGCGTCTAGGCGGGGCGGATGAAGGGGTTGTAAAAAAAGTTGAAAATACCCCCTTGACGGGAGAGGGCAAAATATGGTATAATATGCGCCACTTGACTGTGGTGGGATGGCCGAGCGGTTAGGTCGCGGACTGCAAATCCGCTTACAGCGGTTCAACTCCGCTTCCCACCTCCAAGTTTCCCCAAAAGTTTCCCCTTTTATTTTGGTCTGAAATATGGTATAATACTTCTTGTTCAATGAAGCAGAGTAGGTTCAGAGGTGTTTTATTGGCCGTGGGCGTGATGGCTCTCGGTTGGATTGGTGTTGGCTGTCGGTATGAGGAGAAGGGCGCGGCAGATTTTTCCGCGGCGTATTTTGTGGAGAAAAGTGCCGCGGTGAGGATGTGTGCGGAGGAGTCGGGCGAGGTTATTTTGGAGCGTGCGGAGGGGCGTGAGGGGCCGTGGGAGGCTGTGGCGAAGTTTGATTTGGTTGGGGGAATGTGCCGCGAGGAGGCGGTGCCGGAGGGATGTAAGGGGGCGTGGGTGCGGATGAAAGTGCCGCGGAGCGTGGGGGCCGAAGTTGAATTTGTGAGTACAACGAAATAAAAGGAACAAACGAAATGAAGAAGTTGATGTTGATGGGTGCGTTGAGCGCGGCAGTTTTGTTGCCGAGCTTGGGAGCGAATACGAAAACTGCCGCGGAAGGGAATTGGGTGACGTCGGTGAAACCGCTCGCGGAACGCGGGGCGTGGTTCAAGGAGGCGCGGTTTGGTATGTTCATTCATTGGGGCATTTATTCGATTCCGGGGATGGGCGAATGGGCGTATGCGCAGAAGCCGTGGAAGAAGGGTGAGTATGAGGCGTTTGCGAAGGTGTTCAATCCGACGAATTACAATCCGCGGGAATGGGCGAAGCTGGCGAAGGCGGCGGGGATGAAGTATGCGGTGTTGACGTCGCGGCACCATGATGGATTTTGCATGTTTGATAGTCACTTCACCGATTACAAGATTACGAAGTCGCCGTATGGGAAGGATGCGGTGAAGGAGTTTTTGGAGGCGTTTCGTGCGGAAGGTTTGAAGGTTGGGTTTTATCATTCGCTCCCCGACTGGACGCATCCGGGGTATGCGGATAAGGAGTCGCCGGAGTACATTCAGCGCAAGGAATTGCATGTGCCGACGCCAGAGCAATATGCCGCGTTCAAGGAGCTCGTGTATAATCACATCCATCAATTGATGACGGAGTATGGCAAGATTGATTTGCTGTTTTTGGACTACACATCGAAGTATAAGGCCGATGAGGATTACTTTGATCGGGAGCGGATTTTGAAGATGGTGTATGAATGCCAGCCGGAGATTTTGGTGAATGACCGCTTGACGTACTGGAAGGATAACTGCCGCGATTTTGATTATTACGCGCCGGAGATTTGCGTGCCGAATCAACCGCAGGTGGTGAAGGGCAAGAGGGTGTTGTGGGAGTCGTGCGCGACCATGAATGACAACTGGGGCTTTGCGAAGGATGACCACAATTGGAAGAGTGTCGATGCGATTATTGCGGGGCTTGTTGGGTGTGTGGCGCAAGATGGAAACTTGCTGTTGAACGTGGGGCCGAATGCGCAGGGCGAGATTCCTGCGCCGTCGGTGGAACGCTTGCAGGCGGTCGCGGAATGGTTCAAGGTGAATGGTGAGAGTATTACGGGTTGCGGGTGGTCGGCTTACAAGCCGCCGTACGGGTGCGCGTATACGCAGAAGGGGAATGTTATTTATTGTCACTTTTTGCAGACGCCGCTCGGGGATACGATTCTGCCGCAGTTGAAGGGCAAGATCAAGAAGATTACCGTGTTGCGTACGGGGGCGGAAGTTGAACAGGATAATGTGTGGGGCTTCGAATTGCTCAAGGCGGATGAACAGCGCATTCACACGCGCGCCTTGAAGGTCGGCGACGTCCTCAAAATCGAATTGAAGTAAGTCATGAAAGCGAAGCAACCGAACGAGAAAAAAATTGCCGCGCTCGTCAAGGCGCTGTTGGTTGAATTGGGTGAGGACCCGGAGCGGGAAGGCTTGAAAAAGACGCCTGCGCGGGTGGCGAAGAGTTTGACGTTTTTGACGCGCGGGTATCGGCAGAATTTGAAAGAGGTCGTGAATGGCGCCAAGTTCACGAGCGGGACAAACCACATGGTGATTTTGCGCGACATCGAAATGTATTCCATGTGCGAGCATCATATGCTGCCATTCTATGGAAAGTGCTCGATCGGGTATATTTCGCAAGGCAAGGTGCTGGGGGTATCGAAGCTCGCACGCATTGTGGACATGTTTGCGCGGCGCTTGCAAATCCAAGAACGGATGACCGAGGAGATTGCCGATGCGGTGATGAAGGAGGCAGGCGCGGAAGGCGTCGGCGTCGTCATCAAGGCCAAGCACTTGTGCATGATGATGCGAGGCGTCGAAAAGCAAAACAGTGAGATGACTACCTCCGCCGTCTTGGGGTCGTTTAGGACAGACGAGAAGGTGCGTCAAGAATTCTTGTCCCTGATTTAGAGTGGTGCGAGCGAGGGGTGGACTAAGGGTGTGAGACACCCTTATCCCCCCTCGACCCCCCTAATCCCATTTAGCGAAAAGGGCGCGGCAATTCTGCCGCGCCCTTTTCGCACAAAGTGATTATGGGTGCGAATCGGGGTGAATAATGTTCACTGAGCGCGGCAGATTTGGTGGGGGATGGGCTGAAGTCAGGTGGATTACGGGGAAACGTCAGGTCGTTTACGGGGT
>CAVGIZ010000183.1:0-4495 GCA_963629255.1 Anaerovoracaceae bacterium | reverse complement strand
TAACCACCCTGACTTCACCCCCTCCCCCACCAAAACTGCCGCGCTTACGCGCCTTTATTCCTCTTACTCGCCCTTACAACTAATCACAATCCGCGGCACTTTTCCCGTCCCCTTCAAAACTTCCTCCTCCGTAAATCGCGCATACGAAATCTCCCTCCGCCCCGTCCGATTGAAATCATTCACAATCACAATTGACCCATCTTCCAACTGTTGCCCATCTGGATACGCCACATCTTTGCGCCCATCCAACAAAAGCCCCCCTTGCCACGTCTCTCCTTCATCCTTCGATATAAACGCCATCAAATCCGTCCGCCACAAATACTTCCCAATCCCGCCATGCTTAATCATCAACCAATCCCCATTCGCAAGCTTCATCACAAACGTCCGCGAATTGATATTCACGACCGGATCATACTTCGCCGCGCTCCACGTCCATCCACCATCCTTCGATTCACTCACCAACAAATCATTCCCTGGCCCATAATGCGACCTCACATAACACCGTAAATCCCCATTCGCCTTCTCCACCACCACATGCTCATCAAAGAAACGTTCCCGCGCCCGAACATGAATCCCGCCGCGCCGCTCAAACGTCTTCCCTCCATCCTTCGACGCATAAAAACACGCCGAAAACTTATCCCACCAAACCGCACACGGCAAAAGCCACGTCCCATCCTTCAGCACAATCGGCTTATTCATCATAATCCCCTCCGCAATCACACGCGGCTCCGTCAACAATTCCCCTGTCTTCACATCGACCATCACCATCCAGACCTGATCATTCTCCGTCCGCGAACCCCAATTCCCAATCCGCTCCGTCCACGTCCACATCAACCGCCCATCCGGCGTCACCCACACATTCGGATCAAACGCACGCCGCATCCCACTCCCATCCGGATCCGCAATCCACATCTCCTTCCACGTCTTCCCACCGTCCTCCGAACTCGACAAAATGCAATAATTATTTTCATCCTCATATTCCGTTGGGCTCGCATACCACGTCGCAAACCAACGCCCACCCTTCGCCACCGCCATCGACGGAATCCCTGAATGCTTCCGCGTCTTATTCGCATGCGCCTCATCCACCGCGGCAATTTTCATCCCCTCAACTTTCCTCTTCCCAGGCCGATCCACCAAATCCCAATACGGCCGCCCACCACCCGCAAGCGCCCCATCCGACACCCCACTCTCATCCGACATCCACACCGCATACAACGCCGCATTCTCAAGCCTCACCCTTATCCGCCGCTCCCACCACGGCTCGGGCAATTTCCCCTTCCCCTTCCACTCAACACGCAAGCACGTCGAATCCACTTTCTCAACCCGCGAATTCTCCGCCTCATACCCCCGAATCACCTTCCCATTCCGATCAATCGCCTCCACGCTCACCGCCCCCGCTCGCGCATCCACATTCAAATACACACAACCCTTCTCAACATTCACATCCTTCAATGTCACAACCCCCGTCCCCTCCAACGCGGCAAATCCATCTCGCCTCATCTTCGCACGCCCAATCGCATATTCCCCATCCGCCTTCCTCGCCGAATAATAAAACTTCAATTCATCCCCATCCACCACAAATCCATTCCCCACAATCTGCAAATCTGCCGCGTCCCAACCATCCTTCTCACACGCCAAAAACGCCGCGTAATTCTTCCTCTCGACCCTCCGACCATCCTGCGAAAACCCGAGCTTCACACAATCCCCAAAACCATAAAAATGCACCAGCGCCCGCTCATACGAGACCGCATTGAAATGTTCAAGCCGCCCCACATCATTCGTATCCACCTTCAACCACGGCCCCGCTCGAAATGCCGACGACCACTTCGCATCTCGCGTCCATCCCTCTATCAAACGAAACACCGCCCCTCCCACGCGATACCGCTCAACCAACGCCCCCGCACCCGTCCGATTAAACGCAAGCGGAGCCAACACCACATTCCATTCCTCATTCCTCACATCATAAAAAAATGATACCTCTTCCTCGCACGGCGGCAACACTTTCTTCCACCCCCAATTCACACCATCCGACCCCATCGCCATCATCCCATCCGCCTTGTACGACTGCGCACGAACATAATCATTCGACGCCAATATCGCCTCTTCAAACGGACGATGATTAATCAAACAATACCTCTCATTCTCATTCTTCGCATGCACATCCCTCACAACCGAACACACCCCAACCTTCTCTCCATCCGCCGCGCCACCAAACGCATGCACCCCCTCCGACCAAACCTTCCCATCCGCCGATTCGCTCACCTTCAACTCGCCCCCTTGCTCATACCACATCCGATACAAACCCGCCGCGCCCTCATACCAAATCCCACCCGCATTCAATCGCGCCCCATCAATCACAATCCCTTCCTTCACAGGCTCCTTCCAAACCCGCCGAACGTCCCCCTCTATCTTCTCCACACATTGGTCCGTCACAAATAAATTACGCCCAACCTGACGCTCCCCCGCACCAAACGCCATATCCACAAGTGCCACCACCGCGGCACTCACCATCAACTTTCTAAACTTGTTAAACATTTTCATGCCTCATATTATATCATATTCTCGCCCAACTCTCAACCCCCAAAACCTCCCAAACTTTCCAAACCTATCTCTATGCCTCCCACCCGCGAAGCAAGCGAAGGCGTTAGCCGAAGCTTTTTGTTAGGCTCGGAGTTAAATCCCAAACTTCCCAAACTTCCCAAACTTCCCAAACCTTCCAAACCTCTGTACCTTCTTCACTGTATCCGAATGCAAAATCCCTTCGCATCCAAATCAATCAACCACGCCTTCCTCAGCCCCTCACGATACACTCCAAAACAACGCGCCTTCTCCGCCAATGCCTTCCGCCATTTCGTCTCATACTCCCCCGTCACCGCCGCGCAATATTCCGCCGCGTCCCATCCTAATCCCTTCTTCACAAAAAACTTCAACGGCTTCGTCTTGTCCTCCGTCTCCGCAACCGCCCCCACATTATAAATAATCCCATCCAAAACATTCGTCCCAAGCCTCTCCCCCATAAACGTAATCTCTCGCAACTTCCCATTGAACGCACTCGTCACCACATTCGTCAATTTAGGACAATCAAGCGTCATCATCTCAACCTGCGCCCCTTTCAAACAACTCGCAGGAAACTCCTCCACCGGACCCGACACCACCAAATTCGTCGCGCCGCAACTATACAACCCCGCCGTGCTGCCCGTCTTATTATACACAAACCCGCAAAAGTTCGTCAACTCCAACGTCCCCTTCAAAAAGCCCCACCCATGACTCCCACCATGAATCCACTTCACACTCTTCGGAATCACCTTATTCGCCTCAATCGATTGCGCCGGAATCCCAACCCCATTGAACTGCTGTACACTAATCTTCTCCAACAACGGAAAATCCATCTCAACATGCGTCAACTTCGAACACTGAAAAAACATATTGTACGGCAAATTCGTCACCGTCCCTTTCAATATCGCATTCGTGCAACCCCAATACGATGGACCACTCCCAATGTACGTCAAATTCGTCAACACAAGCGTCCCCACATACGGCCGCCTCTGCGCATTACCACCCCCAAACGCCCCAGCCCCCAGATATTGCAACTGACTCGGTATCACATCCGCAATCTCATTCGTCGCCGAATTCCCATTCAAAAAGTTCTCCCCCACCTTCACAAGTTTCGGCATCTTCAACTCAATGTGCTTTATCCCATACGCACGCCACGCAACACTCTTCTCAATCTCCGTCAACGTCTCACTCCCCAAGACCAACTTCTGTATGCTCCCAGAATCCGTGAAAATAATTCTCTCAATCGCCGCAATATGATTCGCCGCAAATTCCACTATGTTTGTACAACAATCACCACCCTTTTGCACCTTCGACAACGTCGAATTAAACCGCAACTCCGTCACCGACACCCCATCCACCGTCGCATCCCATAAATCAAGCGCCCCCGGACCCTTCACCGGATCCACCGTCGGACTCCCAATCGTAAGCTTCCCCTCCCCATCCCACGACGCCACCGCCAGCGTCCAATTCCCATCCGTCATCGTCTTGGACGTGCCATCATACGTCCAACTACTCGCGCCAAAAACTGCCGCGTTCGACCCCATCAAAACCGCGCACACGCTTGCGCGCCCTACGGGTCCAATCTTCGATCGGATGTACCCTCCGAGCCGTTTCACGGCTCTACGGTGCATTTCGCCCATCATGACGCCCTTCAACCAAATATGCTTCATTTCTTTTATTGCCTTTATTTATTGGACTTCGTCCATTCCAGCTACCCGCCGAAAGTTCCTAATCCGCCTAAGATGCCACCTATTATAGCATATTTTTTTTTTCTGGTCAACCCCCTATTTTTGATTAGTTATGCGAAAGCAACCTAAACCTCTCTCCACCTAAATGCCCGTGTCATTGTCATTTGCGTCCAAGCCTGTCCTCTCCTTCGCTCACGGCGCGGGGGGCGCACCATCTAAACTTGCTTTACTTCGCTTGCATTCTGTCATCC
>CAVGIZ010000182.1:0-4567 GCA_963629255.1 Anaerovoracaceae bacterium | reverse complement strand
CCCCGAAAACCCCCTTTTTTAATCCCGCCCCCTCCCGCGACACTTTTTCAAGCCTCAAAGATAAATTTTCGAGCCTGAATTTTTTCGTCTAGCTGTTCGTTTTCAAAAAATCCGCGCTCCAAAATCTGCCGCGGGCGCGCAGCTATTTTTCTACTCGCATTGAACTTTGTTCGTTCGCGGCAAATAATCAATCTAGGAGGTCAATTTTCCACTAGAAATTTGGGCGGAAATATGGTATAATATATCCCACTTTTCTGAAAGTAGGTAAATCAATGCATCCTTATCGGACACATACGTGTAATGAATTGCGCGCGGCAGACGCGGGCAAGACTGTTCGTCTTTCGGGTTGGATGTTCCGCTTGCGTGATCATGGCGGCATCCTCTTCGTCGATTTGCGTGACCATTATGGCCTGACGCAGGTCGTCGTGCATCCGTCGCGGTCGTTCTTTGGTCTCGTTGAAAAGGCGCATCTTGAAAGCGTCATCACGGTGACGGGCGAAGTCAAACTCCGCACGGCCGATACCATCAATCCCGACTTGCCGACGGGCGAAATTGAAATTGAAGCGAACGAGCTCGTGATGGAAGGCGCCTCCGACGTCACGCCGATTTATGTGCCAGATGAAAAGGCCGACGAATCGGAAGATATGCGCCTCAAATATCGCTACCTCGATTTGCGCCGCGAAAAGCTCCACAACAACATCATCCTTCGTTCGAAGGTGATTCGTTTCTTGCGCGAGCAAATGTGGGCCAAGGGCTTCAATGAATTCCAGACCCCCATTTTGACGGCCTCCTCGCCCGAAGGCGCGCGTGACTACTTGGTGCCAAGCCGCATTCACCGCGGCATGTTTTACGCGCTCCCGCAAGCGCCGCAGATGTTCAAGCAGCTCCTCATGGTTTCGGGCTTTGATCGCTACTTCCAGATCGCGCCGTGCTTCCGTGATGAGGCCGCACGTGCGGACCGCTCCCCGGGCGAATTCTATCAGCTCGATATTGAAATGAGCTACGTCACGCAAGATGAAATCTTCGCAGTCGTCGAGGATGTCGTGTCAAAGACGTTCCGCAATTTCTCGACCTGGACGTGCAATGAAGCGCCGTGGCCGCGCATCAAGTATCGCGATGCAATGATGACGTATGGTTCGGATAAGCCTGATTTGCGCAACCCGCTCAAGTGGGTCAATATGAGCGACTTCTTTGCGCGGGCCTCGTTCAAGGCGTTTGCCTCGTGTGTCGCGGGCGGCGGGCTCGTCAAGGGCTTGCTCGTCAAGGGCATCGTCGGCGTTGAAACGCGCACGTGGTTTGATAAGCGCGAGGCGTTCGTCAAGGAAAATGGCGGCAAGGGCCTCGGCTATATTTCCTGGACCAAGGAAGGTGAACTCAAGGGCCCCATCGCGAAGTTCCTCACGCCCGAGCAGCTTGAAGAAATGAAGAAAATCGTCGGTATGGAACCGGGCGATGCACTCTTCTTTATGGCCGCGCCAGTCGATGAATGCAACCGCCTCTCCGGCCTCGTCCGCATCGATATCGCCAACCACATGACGAACAATATCTGCGAAAAGAATTGCTACAAGTTCTGCTGGATCGTGGACTTCCCATTCTATGAGAAGGACCCCGAAACGGGCAAGATCATCTTCTCGCACAACCCGTTCTCCATGCCGCAAGGCGGGCTCGAAGCCCTCAACGGCCCCGATCCGCTCGCCATCGAAGCCTACCAGTACGACGTCGTCTGCAATGGCATCGAGCTCTCCTCGGGCGCGATTCGCAACCACCGCATCGACATCATGGAAAAGGCGTTCGAAATCGCAGGCTATCCAAAGGAAGTCGTCAAGGAGAAATTCGGCTGCCTCTACAACGCGTTCCAGTTTGGCGCGCCGCCGCACGGTGGCATCGCGCCGGGCGTCGACCGCATGGTCATGCTCCTCACCGATACGCCCAACATCCGCGAAGTCATTGCCTTCCCAATGAACCAAAAGGCGCAGGACCTCATGATGAATGCGCCAAACTACGTCACGGAACAGCAGCTGCGCGAATTGCACATCAAGATCCGCGGCACGGGCTCCGAGGTGCAGGCGGATGCCTAACGAAACGAACGGCGCAAGACTGCGTTTTGTTCTCAAGGCGTGGCCGGGAGTATTCTTACTCACGGTCGCGCTTTCGTTTTTGACAGAGCTCGTCGCCAGTTGCTTCGGCATCGAGCTCCACAATCAAACCTCGGTCGATATCGTGCGCAATGCCCGCGGCAAAATGCTCGTCGCCCTCATCGCACAAATCGTCCTCGCCGCGCCCATCCTCGAAGAGCTTATCTTCCGCGGCCTCCTCTTCAAACTCCCCGCCCACCTCACCATCAAAAAACTGCCGCGCCTCAAAACCCCCATCACCCTCGCGGCCGCCATCCAATCCGCGGCACTTTTCTCCTTCGTCCATTATCTCAATCTCCAAATCGTCCAAGGCTCGCTCACCCTCAATGGCTTCCGCACGCTCGATAACGCCTTCCTCGCCCTCTTCATCTTCGGCCTCGCCCAATGCTGGGTCTACTTCAAAACCCGCCGCATCTGGTGCCCCATGCTCAACCACGCCCTCTTCAATTTGACCAACCTCATCCTCCTCTTCATGGACCTCCCCGTATGAAACTCGCCTGGCTCAAATTCTTCCGCATCGTCAATATCCCAACCGTCCCCGGCGACGTCCTCGCGGGCGCATCCATCGCATGGTCCTGCCTCGGCCCCACCGCCTGCAACACCCTCGCACGCCCCTTCTACGCCGCCGCCGCCTCCATCGCCATCTACCTCTTTGGTATGGCCGATAACGACATCGTCGGCGCCCCAACAGACGGCCCCACGCGCCCCATCCCCGCCGGCGCCCTCACCCTCACCGCGGCAAAAATCGCCCGCACCCTCTGCCTCGCCTCCGTCCTCATCATCGGCGCTCTCGCCAACCTCTCCCCCGAATGGTGGCTCACGATGGCCCTCCTCACCGCCGCCATCCTCACCTACAACCGCACCAAACTCTCCCTCCTCATGGGCCTCTGCCGCGGCCTCAACTTCCTCTCCGGCATCACCACCATCATCCCCTTCCTCTCCGGCGGCCTCCCACCTCTCCCCGACCTCACCCTCATGCTCGCCCTCTTCCTCCTCTGGACCCTCTTCATCACCTTCGTCACCAAATACTCCGAAGGCGAACACCTCGACCCCCGCCGCAAACAAATCGTCGGCATCCTCATCGGCGCCCTCATCTACCTCCAGCTCATCGTCCTCGTCCTCTTCCCCGTTCGACCCTTCCTCATCACCGGCGCGGCACTTCTCATCGCCCTACGCCTCATGAAAAAATCTCTCCCGGAGGTCTCCCCTACATGAAAAAGTTGACCGTTATCGCCGCGGGCCTCGGTTGGTCCACACTCGAAAAAGCACACCTCACCAAAATGTGCGGCCTCACCTTTTCCCCGCGCCCTTCCGTCTTCCCCGCCGTCACCTGCGTCGCGCAAGCCACCCTCCGCACAGGCCTCGCACCCGCCCAGCACGGCCTCATCGCCAACGGCACCTGGTTCCCCACCTTGCGCAAACCCCTCTTCTGGGAACAAAGCTCACGCCTCATCCAAGGCCCTCGCATCTGGGAAAAATCTGCCGCGCCCACCTCCACCGGACTCTACTTCTTCCAGCAATCCCTCGGCGAAAACGTCACCTCCATCCTCTCCCCCGCCCCCATCCACAAACACGGCGGCGGCATGATGATGGCCTGCTACACAAAGCCCACCAACCTCACCTCCACCCTCCGCAAAACCTGCGGCGCCTTCCCCCTCTGGCGCTATTGGGGACCCCTCGCCTCACCCAAAGTCGGCCGCGCCTGCCTCGACTACTTCGAAGCCCTCACACGCCTCGCACCCGTCGACAACGCCTACCTCTACCTCCCAACCCTCGACTACTACGCCCAAAAATACGGCCCAGCCTCCACAAAATCTGCCGCGGCCCTCTCCGAATTCTCTCTCCAACTCTCTCGCCTCACACAATTTGCCGCGCGCCAATCTTGCTCCCTCGAAATCATGGGCGACTACGATATCCACGACGTCACCCTCCCTCCCGTCCGACCCAACGTCATTCTCCGCCAAGCCGGACTCTTCCACACCCGCACCGTCGGCGGCCTCTCCTACCCAGACTTCTATCAGTCCACCGCCTTCGCCCTCTGCGACCACGAATTCTGCGCCCTCTACGGTGAAAACGCCGCCCAAGCCCGCGACCTCCTCCTCGCAACTGGCGACTACGTCCTCCCAGATTCCCCCATCCCAGGCCACGAAATCCTCCTCTCTAAGCTCGGCTCCTGGTGCGAATATAAATGGTGGACAAACGACAAGGAAGCCCCCGACTTCGCAACCCACGTCGACATCCACAACAAACCAGGCTTCGACCCAACCGAACTCTTCTTCTTTGGACGCGGCACCATCCGCGGCACACACGGCCGCCCCTGCCTCATCGCCCACGCCCAAACCTAATCCCCCGCCCCCCGAAACCTTGGGTTCTTCCCTCTTGTTCTGTGCCAAAAGCGCCAGCTTTTGGCCTCCTCCCCCACCCCTTCAGCC
>CAVGIZ010000181.1:0-4567 GCA_963629255.1 Anaerovoracaceae bacterium | reverse complement strand
CCAGCGAGTATGACGAAAAGAATTCTCGTTATACGCTGACGAACAGTGTGAATGGGGCGTCACTTTATTTGACAGTGGCTGGTGAGTTGTCGGTGAAGACGGCTGGGACGTTGACGGAGTTGGATTTGAGAAGTGACGCGTTGCCGAGTGGTTTGCCTGGGATTGTGAAGGTGAATAATTTGCGCTCGCTTACGAAGATGGAAACATTGTATTTGCCGAAGACGGTGGAGACGTTGGCGAATACTTTCTGCTATAATTTGAAGAATCTGAAGACGGTGGTGTTTCCTGAGGATTGTAAGTTGACAAAGATTTCGAGTGAGGCGTTTATGGCCTCGTGCATTGCTCGGGTGGAGCTTCCGGAGAGTGTGAAGGTGATTGGAGGGAAGGCGTTTAATAGTTGTACGAACATGACGTATGTGAAGTTGCCAGCGAAGTTGGAGTCGTTGGAGGCAGATGCGTTCAGTAGTTGTTCGGCATTGGAGCTGGTGGAGCCATGCATTCCTGGAAGCGTGACGAATTTGGGGCGTCAAGTGTTTCGTAGTTGTGGTGCGATGACGAATGATGTGATTATTGGCGAGGGGTATGGAGCGGATGGGAAGCCGCGGTGGGTGACGATTCCGTATGATTCGAATTGGCGGAATTTTTCGATGAAGGGGTGCCAAAAAGTGCCGCGGTTTGTGTTTGGTCCAGGGGTACATAATGTGCCGACGATGTTCTTTGAAAATGATGGGCTTGCGGGGCTTGGGGAGATTGAGTTTGGTGTGAATGTGACAAACTTTTCGGACAACTTGAATAACTGTGCGAACTTGACGAATGTGGTGTTTAAGCGGACGGAGGATTTTGCGTTTCGTGATTATCAGTTGGGGTGGGGCCGGGCAGCGTTTCATCCGTTTGGCAAGGCGTTGAAGGAGTTGACGTTCAATGGTTGGTTTACGTTCACGTTGGGGGTTGGGAATCCGTTTACGAGTTGTAGTGATTTGCAATTGCGGATGTTTGTGCCTGGGGCGAATTTGAATTGGGCGGCGTTTATGAAGGACGAGACGAAGATGACGCCGTGGGAGAAGTGTTCTGACAGTGACAAGTCGAAGTATGCGGCGAAGTTTACGGATGGGAAAGTGCCGGTTGGGATTTCTGTGGCGCAGACGGATGGGATTAAGAGGTTCTACATTATGTCGGATGGAGGGACGTATGCGGGGAATACGATTGTGATGGGGCGCGAGGTGGCGAGCGAGTTTGGGACATTGACGTATAGTCCGGCGCCCGCGGCAGATGGGACGTATGAAGAGGCGACGGATGTGACGGTGACGTTTACGCCGGCGAATGAGAAGGTGAAGTTTGGTGGCTGGGTTGGCGATGTGGGCGCGGCGGATACGAATGCGCTTTCAATTACGGTGAAGGTGGATGGAGTGTTGAATTTGATGCCGCGGTTCCAGGCGAGTTATTTGGTGTATGATGCGGAGGCGGGGACGATTTCGGATGGAGCGTGGATGATGCGAGCGGAGGGCGCGGCGAATGAGATTTGCATTTCGACGATGCTGAATACGTGGGGGTTGAAGGTGGATGTGGATTTGAGTAAGCCGATTTTGAATAATGGGCGGATTACGAAGATTACGGGGTTTGGTTCGGGCTTGACGATTAGTTCGTTGAAGTTCCCGGAGACGGTGAGATGGTTGAGCGGGATGAACAATGACGGGCTTTCGAATCAGCCGAAGCTTTCGCCGCTTGTGCCGGATGCGGTGACGAATTTGTCGGCTTCGACGTTCCATAAGCATTGGTATCAGACGGGGAATTTCAGGATTGGGTTTGCGAAGGATGACGCGGGGAATGTTGTGGAGACGGTGATGGGGAATAGCTCGTTTGACTACACGCAGATGATGGGACCGAAGGCGGAGTTTGGGCCTGGGGTTAAGAAGATACCGACGAATTTCTTCTCGGAGAATGGGAGTGCGTTTGGTCAGTTGTATTCTGGGGCGATGGAGATTTGGTTTGGTGAGAATGTTTCGAGTGCGGCGGCGGCGGCACTGAGGAACTTTGGGAATGTGAATAGCACGAAGGCGACGAATCCGGTGAGCGTGCATTTTGCTGGGGATATGTTTGATGGGACGAGCGGGATGTTTTTGGGCGGGACGACGTCGTATCCGAAGGATTACATGATGAGGTTTTATGTTGGGGCGGATGGGTGCAAGAAGTGGTTGGATTTTGTGCGGGATGAGAAGTATGTGAAGCCGTGGGACAAGTTGGATGATGCGACGAAGCAGGCGTATTGGGACGTGTTTCCGAAGGGGGATGAGTTTGGGACGAAGCATCCGTATGGATTGACGACAGAGGCGGCGGTGTTGACGAACAAGACGGTGGATGGGGTTGCGTATGGGATTACGAAGTTGACGTCTGGGATGGGATTGCCGCGGAATCAGTGGGTGTTTTCGTTGTCGTCATCGGGGTTGGTGTTGAGGATTCAATGAGCCCCAAAGCTGGCGGGCGGCGCTGGGATTAGAGCGTGATTGTGAAGGTGCAACCGGCGCCGGGTTCGGATTCGAGTGAGACATCGCCGCCATGGAGAAGGGCGATATGTTTCACGATGGCAAGGCCCAGGCCTGTGCCGCCTAGTTCGCGGCTACGTCCTTTATCGACACGATAGAAACGTTCAAAGACGCGGGATTGCGCGGTCTTTGGAATACCGATGCCGTGGTCGATGACGCGGATGAGGAGCTTGCCATCTTCGCGCGAATTGAGGGTGACCTTGACGGTGGGCGAGCCGCTATAACGCAGGGCGTTGCTGATGAGATTAGAGATGGCTTCTTCGATGAGGCGCGGGTTGCATTCGCGGAGGAAGGAGCCTGGCGCGGCAATTTCGGTTGTGAGTTTGACGTCCGCTTTTTGGGCTGCGTTTTGGGCTAAATCTGCCGCGGTGTTGACGATTTCCGCGACGTCGCAAAGGGAGAAATCCTTTTGTGGAAGGGTTTCAGATTGCTCAAGTTTGGCGAGGGAGAGGATGTCTTCGGCGAGGGCGTTGAGGCGCTTGGATTGGCTTTGGAGGACGTTCAAGATTTCGCCGCGGTCGGAGGGAGAAAGTGCCGCGGAGGAATCGTCGGAGAGGAGGTCGACGGCGCCGAGAATTCCGGTGATGGGCGTTTTGATTTCGTGCGTGACGTTGGAGACAAAGTCGCGGCGGAAATTTTCAAGCTTGCGCATTTCGGAGAGAAGTTTTTCTTTTGCGTCGCGTTCCGCGGCGATGCGTGCGATACGTTCTTCATTGCGGCGAGCGATGAGGATGAGCATGAGGATGATACAGGCGCCTGAGCCACCTGCGGCGACGAGGCCCCAGCAAGCGAAGTCGCGCGCATCAGTTACGGCTTGATAGGGAACGGAGATGCGCACGATGTAATCGCCGACGCGGCGGGCGTGATAGAGGGTTGCAACGTGAAGGGTTTCCGATTCGCGGAGGATGGTGCGGGCGTGGCCATCGCGGAGGACGGCTTCGACTTCGGCGCGGTCGGCATGGGAGGGAAGATCGCTGCCGACGGTATCGTAAACGACGCGGCCTGTCATATCAATGAGGCTGACGCGCACGTCCTCGGCAATGGTTTCAACGCTGTCGCGGAAGTGTGCGGTTTGGCGCCAGAGGAGAAAACAGGAGAGCGCGAGGCCGACGAGGGCGAGGACAGGTGGAAGAATGGAGGAGAGCGCGCGTTTCATTTTGGGTGTATCCTCTTAGGGATTCATGCGGTAGCCAATGCCGCGGATGGTTTCGATGTGTGAGGCCCAGGTGCCGAGCTTGCGGCGCAGGCCGACCATTTGGGTGTCGACCGTGCGGTCCGTGACGGCCTTGTCTTCATCTTGCGTGAGGTCGATGATTTGGGCGCGCGTGTAGACGCGGCCTTGATGCTTGATGAAGAGACGCAGGAGGCTAAATTCCATGCGCGTCAAATCAAGGGGCTTGCCATTCAGCGTGACGGTGTAGGCCGAATCATCGAGTGAGAGCCCATCCAACGAATGGAGGGTGTCAACGCACGCGGCGGGGCGGCGCAGGACGGCTTTGATGCGCGCGAGGAGGACCGTCTTGGAGAAGGGCTTGGTGACGTAATCATCGGCGCCCATTTCAAGGCCTTTGACGATATCTTCTTCGGATGTCTTGGCGGTGAGCATGACGATGGGTGTCGCGGCCGTAGAAGGCGTTTCGCGAATGCGGCGGCAGATGGTGAGACCATCCACGCCAGGCAGCATCAAGTCAAGAAGAACGAGCGCGGGCTTTTCGCGGAAGACCATTTCAAGGCCTGTATCGCCGCGTTCGGCTTCGTGAACGTTCGGAAAGCCCGCACTGCGTAAGGCGAGCTTGAGGATGGTGCGAATGCCCGGATCATCTTCGATAATGACTATTTTGTCCATAGGTCTTATATTATACCATATTTTCGGTTAGGATTGTATGAGGAAATTAAAAAAAGTTTAAATCCGCGGCAGTTTTTCAACGCAATCAACCCAATCCACTTTTCATGAAATGTGGATCAACTCAATTTCAATTGTCAAAGATCAATGCTGTAACCAGCTACCGCGGCACTTCCTCCGCAGT
>CAVGIZ010000180.1:0-4582 GCA_963629255.1 Anaerovoracaceae bacterium | reverse complement strand
TCATTTTTTAGGTTTTCAAGAAAAATCCATCTGTAACTATCCCTGTAACCAAATCCACCCCGAAACCTCCCAAACCTTCCAAACCTGTCTCCCTGCCTGCTCTTCGCGAAGCAAGCGGAGGCGTTAGCCGAAGCTTTTTGTTAGGCTCGGAGTTAATTTCCCAAATCTGCCGCGCTTGCAGCGCGAACCGCGCCTGTTATGTTGATAACTCTTTGATAACTGTCTATATCTTTTACTTGCATTCCACTTTCTAAATTTCCTTTTATTAGGTTTTTGCCGCGCCCATCGCATTTTCTATCACTTATCCACTATAAACAAGACGCATAATAAGAGCAAAATTTTTGTTCACAAACCAGTCTATAATATGGTATAATGTAGGGGTCATGCAAACAGATACTAGAGCCGACGTAATCGTCGTCGGTGGCGGCCATGCGGGCGCGGAAGCAGCCCTCGCCGCAGCTCGGATGGGACTCGAAACCATCCTCGTGACGTCCTGTACGGACGCCATTGCCCGCATGCCCTGTAACCCTTCTATCGGGGGACTCGCCAAGAGCCACCTCGTCTATGAAATCGATGCCCTCGGTGGCGAAATGGGCAAAAATGCGGACGCGACCTCGCTCCAAACCAAGACTCTCAATTTGAGCCGCGGTCCAGCCGTGTGGGCCACCCGATCCCAATGCGCCAAGCGTGAATATACCCAGCGCATGCAATATGTGGTCGCCCATCAACCCCATCTCACCACCATTGAAGACGCTGTCATCGATATCCTCACCGAAAACAGTCCTCACACAATCCTAACAAATAATTCACCACAGAATACACAGAAAGGCGCGGCAAATCTGCCGCCCCCCACTGAAACCACCGAAAATTCTTCAGTACCCTTCTCAAACCCCAATGCGCCCCAGCCTGCGGCATTTTCTGCCGCGTCAGCGGCAAAAATGACGCTTCTGGGAGGCAAGGGTGATGGAGGGTGCCTCGCATCCTCCGTCACCCCCTCGCTCACACCCATCTGCCGCGGCATCAAAACCGAACATCATGGCGAAATCTATGCTAAAGCGGTGGTGATCACGGCGGGCACCAGCCTGCGCGGCAGAATTTGGATTGGGAAAGAGTGCGTCGAAAGCGGTGGCGATGGACGCCCCGCGGTAAATTTGCTCTCCAACGCCCTCAAAAACCTGGGATTTACCCTGATTCGCCTCAAAACTGGCACGCCACCGCGCCTGAAAGCCTCATCATGCGACTTTAGCAAATGCCAACGGCAAGATGGTGAAACCCCACGGCCATTGTTCCACGTGGAACAATCTGAAGCTAGCGAACGGGCATCTAGCCCCCTCAATCCCGTAGAATCTGCCGCGGAATTGTTCCACGTGGAACAATTTATCGATGCAAGACAGCCCAAAACAGCCCCTGAAAGCCCATTTTCAGCCCAAACGAGCCCCTCTGGCGCCCAAACCACGCGGCAGATTTGCCGCGCAAGCGGCGAAACTGCCGCGGAAATGGGATTAGGGGGTCGAGGGGGAAAAGGGTGCCTCGCACCCGTTGTCCCCCTCGCCAGCACCACCCTAAACCCAGTTCTGCCAGAATTTCCCTGCTACTTGACGCATACGACGGCGGTGACACATGAGATTATTCGGTCGAATTTAGGGAATTCGGCGTTGTATGGAGGTGCAATTACGGGGACGGGTGTGCGGTATTGTCCATCGATTGAGGATAAGATTGTGCGTTTTGTGGGGGTTGATCATCATCATGTGATGCTGGAACCGGAAGATTCAGCGGGATATGTGATTTATCCGAATGGACTTTCGTGCTGTTTGCCGCGGGATGTGCAGGTTGAAATGGTGCATTCTGTGCCAGGACTAGAGCATGCGGAGTTCTTGGCTTATGCGTATGCGATTGAATATGATGGGATTGATTCGCGGGATTTGAAGCATTCATTGGAATCGAAGCTGGTCGAGGGATTGTTTTTTGCGGGACAAGTCAATGGCACGACAGGTTATGAGGAAGCGGCGGCGCAGGGGATTATGGCGGGAATCAACGCGGCATTTTTTGCCCGCGGCGAAAATCCGCTCGTCCTCAGTCGACAAGATGCCTATATTGGCGTGATGATTGATGATTTGGTGACGAAGGGGACCGATGAGCCGTATCGTATGTTCACAAGCCGCGCCGAACGCCGTCTCCTCCTACGCCAAGGGAATGCCCGCTTTCGTTTGGCGGACGCCGCCGATCGCGTCGGAATTCTCTCGGAAACCTATCGAAAAGAGACGCATGAGATATTCCGTTATTTGACACAAGAGGCATCAAAGCGCGGAAAATCTGCCGCGGAAGACTTGAAAGATGAAGATATTCCAAACTTCCAAACCTATCCGAAGTCGGTTTTGAAAGGGGAGCTGGCCGTCATGCGGCATTATGCCCCCTACATCGAACAAGAAGAAAAAGCCGCCCAACGCGCGAAGCAAGATGAACAAATCGCCATCCCCAAATGGCTTGATTACGATAAATGTGTGGCTGTTCGCTTTGAAAGTCGCGAAAAGTTGAAGAAATATCGACCCGAGACCCTGGCCCAAGCCGCCCGCATCCCCGGCGTCAACCCCGCCGACGTGTCCGTTCTGGCCATCATCATCAAAAGAGGACACGTATAGGGAGTATTACGCCTCGAGGGGGACTAAGGGTGTGAGACACCCTTATCCCCCTCGACCCCCTAATCCCCTTGCGCGGCACTTTTGCCGCTTGCGCGGCAGAAAGTGCCGCAGGCTGAGCGAGAAGGGGCTGGTTGGGCGATATTATAATTTATTGGTTTGTTTGTATGGAGGCTGTTTTGGGGATATATAAAAAAGCGCTTGACAGGCTAGCCTAACCTATGGTATAATATGCGGCATCTGCGGTGGACTAGGCTGCGTGGCTTGGAATCGTGGAAACATCTAAATTAGGAGAACAAATATGGCGCACATGTTGGCAGCACATCGGAGGCAGATTGGTCTCGCCTTGAACATTGAAACAATTTACAAGCTTGACAAATTGGCAAAGTTGAATGGTTCAAGTCGGAACGAGATTGCGGAGAAAACCTTGTCGGAAGCTCTTCATAATGTCGAACTTGACAAACTTGAACGAGCGAAGGTAGAAGCGGAAATTCATATCAACCAGGCTCGGCGCAAAGGATAAAATCCTTAGGGTCGGGGTTGGGAATTAAAAAAGGGGGTTTTCGGGGGGTAAAAAACCCCCTTTTTGGGGGGTCGAAAAGGGGGTTTTTAGGGGTACGAAAAGGGGGTTTTTTAAAGTGCCGCGGGGAAGGCGGGGAATTTTTCGCGTAATTTTGCTGAGTTACGCGCGTAACGTGGCTGGATTACGGGCAAATTGGGGTGCGAGATGTGAGGTGCGCGGCAGATTTTGGTTGGGATTGACCGTGGAGAACGTGGAGTGGTGGTTTGCGGAATAGTAGGGAATGAAAATTTCTGAAAATTGTGCTTGCTATTATTCCGAAAATATGAGATAATATAGGGCATGAAACGTTGCGGAATAGATTATGTCTCGAGTATCGAGATGGCGAAGCGGTGGGGGATCTCCGACCGTCGGGTGCGTGTTTTGTGTGAAAAAGGGCAAGTTGCGGGGGCGGAGCGGGAAGGGAAGTTGTGGAAGATTCCGGTTGATGCGGCGAAGCCTGCGGATGGGAGGGGGTTGCGCGCGGCGGGGATTCCACTTGAGATGCGCGGGGAATTTGCCGCGGTGGAGGAGATAAAGGCGAAGTTGAGCGAGATGCGTCCGTTGACGGAAGGGGAGCGCGAGGCGGTGCGGAAGGCGTTTTTGGTGGATTATACGTATGATTCGAATGCGATTGAGGGGAATACGTTGACGCCGAGTGAGACGGCGCTTGTGTTGGAGGGTGTGACGATTAGTGAGAAGCCGCTGAAGGATCATTTGGAGGCGTTGGGGCATCGCGATGCGTTTGGGTATTTGGAGGAGTTTGTGGCGTCGGGTGCGGAGATGAGTGAGGATTTTGTGCGGCAATTGCATGCTCTTGTGTTGGCTGACAAGCCGCAGGACCGCGGGGTGTATCGGCGGCTACCTGTGATGATTTCGGGGGCGGGGTATACGCCGCCGCAACCGTATTTGGTGGGGCCGCAGATGGAGGAGTGGGTGCGAGAGGTGCATGAGACGCGGTTGCATCCGCTTGTGGCCGCGGCAGAATTTCATTTGCGGTTTGAGGCGATTCATCCGTTCATTGATGGGAATGGGCGGACGGGGCGGTTGGTGGCGAATTTCATGTTGATGCGCGAGGGGTATTTGCCGATTAGTATTAAGTATGAGAATCGGCGGGCGTATTATGAGGCGTTTGAGGCGTATCATGAAAGGCATGACGCGCGGGCGATGATTGCGATTTTTTTGAGGAATGAACGGGCGCGGCTGGAGGAGTATTTGGGGATTTTGGGATTGACCATGTAGAACGTATAGAAAAGTGCCGCGGTGGGATTGGTTTCTGTTCTGATTTTAGCCGTGTAGGACATAAAGAGCATGGGGCGCGGTGGATAATGTAGGGTGCAGTGACCCAAGGTTTCGGGGGGCGGCGCCCCCCGCTCCCCCGCGAAGG
>CAVGIZ010000179.1:0-4650 GCA_963629255.1 Anaerovoracaceae bacterium | reverse complement strand
GCATTTAGGTGGAGAGAGGTTAGGTTGCTTACGCGGGGGAAGGAAGTGGGGCGCGGCGGATTTTGTGGATGGGGATTGAAAGCGCGGCGGAAATATGGTATAATATAGGGCAAATTTTGAGACAGGAAAGGTAGAAGCAAAGGCATGAAAAAGATTTTGTTGGTGTTGATGGTGGTCGCGGCAAGTTTTGTCGCGAATGCGGTTGATTTTGTTTTGGCGCAGGGGAAGACGGCGCGGGCCGTGATTTCGATTCCGAAGGATGCGGGGGAGAGTGTAAAATATGCCGCGGATGAATTGGCGAAGTATTTGGGGATGATGAGTGGTGCGAAGTTCAAGGTTGTGCCGGGGGCGAGTTCGACGGGTGCGCGGATTTGTGTGGGCGATGCGTATGAAGGCAAGCCGGATGAGATTTGTGTGAAGGTTGCGAATGCGAATACGCTGGTGGTGACGGGTGAAGGGACGCGGGGTCCGCTCTATGCGGTGTATCAGTTGTTGGAACATTTGGGATGTGGTTTTTGGACGCCGAAGAGGGAGACGGTGCCAGAGCTGAAGGAGATTAAGGTTGCGGGGACGTTTTCGATTGTGCATGTGCCAGACATTGAGGTGCGGCAGAGTGCGGGTGCGTGTGCGTGGGAGAATCCAGAATGGGAAGCGAAGTTGGGGTTGAATGGCGCGGCGTATTCGGGGGGGCTGAGTGCGAAGTTGGGTGGTGCGCGGCAGTATGATTTGTCGCAATGCAAGATGGGGCTTGAGGGGGATGAGCGGTTGATGGGGGTGCATCCGGAGTGGTATGCGTTGAGGGGCGGGAAGAGGTCGTCGCAACATTTGTGTAATACGAATCCGGGGGTTCGGGAGGAGATTGTGCGGAGGGTGAAGGAGAGGCTGGAGAAGCATCCGGATTTGAATCAGATTGCGCTGGGGTTGAATGATGGTGCGGATTATTGTCAGTGCGCGGCGTGTTCGAAGATGCGGAAGGATGAAGGAGGGCAGAGTGCGTTGGAGTTGGATTTGTGTAATTATGTGGCGCGGCAGTTTGCGAAGGATTGGCCGAAGGTGAGGTTTTTGATGTTTGCGTATGAGGGGTCGTTGAGGCCGCCGAAGAAGATGAAGTGCGAGGGGAATGTGGATGTGTGCTTGGCGTTTATTCAGAGGAATTATGCGCGGGACCCGGCGGCGGGGACGAAGAATCACAATGAGATTTTGGGGGCGTGGTCGAAGCTGACGGGGAACAACGTTTACATTTGGGGGTATAACGCGCAGTTCAAGGATTATCAGATTCCGTGGCCGAATGTGGATACGTTAGGGGGCGAGATGCGGACGTATCGTGATTTTGGGGTGAAGGGCGTTTTCATGCAGATGGCGGATGATCCGAGTTCGGATTTTCAGGCGTTGAGGTGTTGGCTGGCGGCGAAGATGATGTGGGATGCGAGTCAGGATGAGATGAAGCTGATAGAGGCGTGGTGCAAGGGCGCGTGCGGGAAGGGCGGCAAGAATGTGTTTGCGTGGTTGAAGGAGTGCAAGAGGGTGCGTGAGGCGCAGAAGTGGATGGGGGTTTACGAAGGGGATACGCGTGGGAAGTTTAGCGCGGCAGATTTGCTGAAGGGCGAGCAATTGTTGAGCGCGGCGGAGGCGGCGGTGAAGGATGATGAGACGGCGCTTTTTGAGGTGAGGCGGATTCATGATTCGATTGTGCATGCGATGCTGGTGAGGTATTATTACGATGTGGCGGGCGCGGCGAAAAAGGCGGGGGTGAAGATTGGGACGCGGGAAGATTTGTTGAAGAGGTTGTGTGAGACGCGGCGGGGTTCGTGGTGCGAGGGCGTGGGTTGGGACTCGGGATTTTTGCCGCGGATTCGGCATGGTGAGGTGCAGCCGGAGAAGCCGGGGGATGGTCCGCAGGCGAGGGGGAAGTGGACGTTTCGGAATCCGCTGACGACGGGGGCGGTGGAGGATCCGTGTGTCGTCTATGATGCGGCGACGAAGTATTATTATCGGGTGATGACGGTGGGGAATGAATTCAAGATGCGGCGCGCGAAGAAGATGGTGCAATTGTTCGATGAGAAGTGCGAAGAGAAAAGCGTGTGGAAGGCGATTGGGCAAGGCGGGATTGCGACGAATTTGAGGGGTCCGGAATTGATTCGCGGGGCGGATGGGAAGTGGCGGATTTGGGCGTGTGGGGGCGAGGAGGCGTTGGTCTTGGAAGGCGAGAGCGCGGAAGATGTGGCGGTGAATCGGATGTTTATTTTGGAAGGTGGGAAGGATGCGTTTGGCGGGACGTATCGATTTGTGGGGACGGTGTGCGAGAAGGAAAATGCCGCGGACCCGACGGTGGTGAAGATGCCGAATGGGAAGTGGTATTTGTTCTATTCGCGTGAGAGCGGGCGGATGGGGATTGTGGCGCGGGAGATGGTGTCGGCGACGAAGGCGGCGACGTCGGAGGGTGTGATTTTGCCGGCGCGTGAGGCGCTCGATGTGGGGAATTCGCCGTGCGTGGTGAAGATGGGCGAGGATGTGTATTTGCTGTATGGGAAGGGGGGAAGAGCGTCGGCGGAATCGGAGGTGCGGGCGATGAAGTATAAGAGCGGGAATCCGACGCTGGCGAGTTCGTGGGAGAGGTGCGAGAAGGCGGTGATTTTACCGGGGAATGCGTTTCGGAATGAGAACACGATTTTGGCGGGGCCGCGTGCGTCGGCGGTGTTTCGTTCGGCGGATGGGAGCGAGGCGTGGATTATGTTTCGTGGGTGGATGCGGAA
The DNA here is from genome assembly GCA_963629255.1 of Anaerovoracaceae bacterium. Lineage (GTDB taxonomy): Bacteria > Verrucomicrobiota > Kiritimatiellia > RFP12 > UBA1067 > UBA1067. The sequence goes on along the minus strand of CAVGIZ010000179.1, from coordinate 1,897 downwards.
TCGTCCGATTGATGAGGTGAAGGATTCGATTATGTGTGCGCAGCGGCTGGATAATGGGCTTGATAAGGATACGCTTTTGTTTGGGACGGGGGCGGAGTTGAGGATTTTGTTGGTGCAACCGGCGGGCGACTTTGATGCGTTCGCGGCCAATCAGGCAAGTAAAAAAGGAACAAAATAAAATGAACATGAAAAAGGTAGTGAGCGCGGTGTGCGCGCTTGGGGCGAGTGTGGCGATGGCGGCGACGAATTCGGCGGACGTCGTTGTGTTTGGGGCGTCGTCGGCAGGAATTGCCGCGGCGGTGCAGGCGACGAGGATGAATTTGAACGTCGTTGTGCTGGAGCCGTATGAACATGTGGGCGGGCTGACGACGGGGGGCTTGGGCGCAACGGATACGGGGCGTGCGGGCGTGACGCGTGCGATTGGTGGCATTTCGCGTGAATTCTATCAGGCGGTGAAGAAGCATTATGAAAAGCCGCAGAGTTGGACGTGCGAGAAGGCGGAAGATTATGAGAAGATTCATCGGATGAAGGATTCGGATGCGATGTGGTTTTTTGAGCCGTCGGTTGCGCAAGGGATTCTTGATGGGTGGATCAAGCGTGACAAGTTGCGGATTATTAAGAACGCGAAGCTCGATCGTGGGCCGGGCGGTGTGACGATGAAGGATGGGAAAATTGCCGCGCTGAGGACGCTTGCGGGGGATGTGTGGCAGGCGAAGGTGTTTATTGACGCGACGTATGAAGGGGATTTGATGGCGGCGGCGGGGGTTAAGTATGCCGTGGGGCGCGAGGCGAATTCGGTGTATGGCGAGACGTTGAATGGGGCGCAGCCGAATGAGGGGCATCACAAGTTGCGCAAGGGCGTGGACCCGTATGTGGTGAAGGGGAATCCAGCGAGTGGGTTGTTGCCGGGGATTGATCCGGAGCCGATGGGGGCTGTGGGCGCGGGGGATCAGCGCGTGCAGGCGTATTGCTATCGCATGTGCTTGACGGATGAGCCGTCGAATCGCATTGCGTTTGAGAAGCCGGCGGGTTATGATGAGCGCGATTATGAGCTTTTGTTCCGCAACTTTGAAGCGGGTCTTAATCGTCTTCCGCTGGGGTCGGGGCGCATGCCGAATCGCAAGACGGATACGAACAATGCGCGCGGCACTTCTTCTGATTTCATTGGACAGAATTACACGTGGGCGGAGGCTTCCTACACAGCGCGTGAGCGGATGGCCGCGGCACATTTGAAGTATCAGAAGGGGCTGGTGTGGACGCTTGCGAATCATCCACGGGTGCCGCAAAAGATTCGCCGCGAGTTTGTGAATTGGGGCGTGTGTAAGGATGAGTTTGTTGCGACGCATGGGTGGTCGCCGCAGTTGTATGTGCGTGAGGCGCGGCGCATGATTGGTGAATTTATTCAGACGGAACAAGTTTGCCGCGGCGAGGTCAAGGTGGCGAAGCCGATTGCGCTGGCGACGTATATGATGGATTCGCACCATGTGCGGCGGTATGTGACGGCGGAAGGGTACGTGCAGAATGAAGGCGATGTGGAAGTCGGTTGGGATGAGATTGAGCCGTATCCGATTGATTATGGTGCCATTACGCCGAAGCGTGCGGAGTGCCGCAACTTGCTTGTGCCGATTTGCTTGTCGGCTTCGCACATTGCGTATGGTTCAATTCGAATGGAGCCGGTGTTCTTTGCGGTGGGGCAGGCGGCAGGGACCGCGGCAGCTTTGGCAATCAAGGACAACGTTGATGTCCAAGGCGTCGATTATAACGCTTTGCGTTCGCGGCTTCTTGCAGACGGCCAGGTGATTGCCTGGGAAAAGAAGTGAGCGAGAGAGGGGAGGGGCTGGCCGCCCCGAGGGTGGGACTAAGGGTGTGAGACACCCTTATCCCCCCTCGACCCCCC
>CAVGIZ010000178.1:0-4742 GCA_963629255.1 Anaerovoracaceae bacterium | reverse complement strand
AGACGCCCTCGCCCATCAGCCCCAAAAGTGCCGCGCTGTCCAAACTAAATGCCGCGCCCGACTTGACCCCCGACACAGTTCCAACCTTAACGCCTTCGCCCAATCCTTCCACGACAAACGCACTCCCATCCCGAGCCAACCAAACATTGAACGCCAAATTGACGCCCTTCTTGGAATACACCACCGGCACCACACACCATTCCTCACCAATAATCATCTGCGCCGTCACACTCACCTTCGTCCCATCCGCAAGCGTCCCCGCGACCTTCGTCTTCCCCTTGTTCCCAATCGTCACGGACACCCCATTCCAACCATTCTCTCCTTCCCACGCCATCGTCATCACACCCTTTGCCTTCAGCGCATTGATAATCTTCTCCGCGGCAGATTTTTCAGCCTTGTCATTGGACGACACCAAATCCCGCGCCCCATCAATCGTGTATCCATCAAAACTGCCGCGCATCCCATTCGCTCCCAGCACCAGTTCCAACTCTCTTCCATCCTTGGCCGTCCCCACAAACGTCCCTTCCGCAACATCCATCTCACCCTTGACCGAAACCTTCTTCTCGCCCATAATCTGAATCGTCGCCGTCAACTTAGAAGTCGTCACACCCGTCTTCTTATTGGTCTTTTGCTTAGCCGCCTTCACCTGAATCGTCCCTGCCAACGCAAAGTCTTCATCATACAGGCATCCATTATAAACTTGTGCCACGCTCAAATCTGCCGCGTCATCTTCCTCCGGCGCCAATCCATAGCGACCCCACACCGCATACAACGTCAGCTCCGCATTCGCCTCCGACAGCCAATTCAAAACTGCCGCGCCATCCTTATAAACAACCGCCCCATCTTTCTCCGTTGCCCACCCCTTGAACGCATACCCAGTCCGTCTAAACCCATTCTCCGCAACTTTGCTCTCTTGATCATACACACACCCCGTATCTTCCATCGTACCTTCACCACCATTCGCATCATACTTAATGGTGTAACTATTCGCCGTCCAATTCGCCCGCACCGTCTGCGCACCCGACATCTCTTCCGTAATCCCCGCAGGAGTCCACCCCGCAAACGTATAACCCGTCACCGCCCCTGGCGCGGCAAAATTCACAACCGTCCCCTCATGATACGTCGCTGGATTCCCATTCTCTGCACCCTTCAAGTTCGTATACGTAATGGACGAGTAAATCGCTTCCCACACCGCATAGAACGTAATACTCCCATTCGCCTCCGAAACAAGATTCGAAATCACATCATTGCTTTCATAAACAACCGCACCATCTTCTTCCGTCGCCCAACCGAGGAAGCTATATCCACGACGCGTGAAACCATTCCCAACAACGTTCCCCACCTGGTCATACGTGCAAACCGTATCCTCCATCTCCCCTTCACCACCATTCGCATCATACTTAATGGTGTAACTATTCGCCGTCCAGTTCGCACTCACCGTCTGCGGCCCCGTCATCTCTTCCGTAATCCCCGCAGGCGTCCACCCCGCAAACGTATAACCCGTCACCGCCCCCGGCGCGGCAAAACTCAACACAGCTCCTTCCGTATAATTCGTCGGATTCGAATTCGCCGCGCCCTTCAAATTCTCATACGTCAAACTCGCCGTCCAGTTCGCCCGCACCGTCTGCGGACCCGACATCTCTTCCGTAATCCCCGCAGGCGTCCAACCCGCAAACACACTCCCTTCCACATTCGTCAGCGCGGCAAATTCAAACGCACTTCCATCTTCATAAAATACTGGATTCGCATTCGCCACACCCTTCAAATTCTCATACGTAATCAAATTCGTAACCTGCTTGATTGTGCGCCCAATACTTCCCTCCTGCGCAAGCCACGCCTCCTCATTTTCCTTGAAATAATACAGCGTCACATCCGTCGGATAATCAGCCCCCTCAACATTCTCTGGCGGCTCACCCATGAAGTAAACATTCTTCACCCCAGCCCCACTAAACACACCAACACCAAACTCTGCCACGCTCTCAGGAATCACAACCGACGTCAACCCCTCACAATTCAAAAACGCATAATCCTCAATCGATTCCACATCCTCTGGAACCTCATATCCACCCGACTTCTTGCAAGGATACACAATCAACTTCGTCCCATCCTTCGAGAACAAAACCCCATCAACCGCGCAATAAATCTCATTCCCTTCCGCAACTTCAATCTCTTGCAAGACGCCCCCCGCAAGCGCCCCATCCACAATATTCGTAACCCCTTCAGAAATCTCAATCTTATTTGTGCCGCGCCCCTCATCAGTCAATCCCAAAAGCCAACCATTCACAACCAAAACATCACCCGCGGCATTTTTCAAATACGCCGTGCCATCAAACGCCCCATACCCAATACTCGTCACGCTCTCCGGAATCGTTACATCTACCAAACTCTCACAACCCTCAAACGCCATTGCACTAATATTCGTCACCCCAGCATTAATCACAACCTGCGTAATCGAACTATACGACGGAAACACATCCTTTATCTTTCCATCGCAAACCACCTGCGGAATCGTCACATCCTTCAGATTACTGCAATCATAAAACGCTCCACCCCCAATACTCGTCACACTATTCGGTATCACCACCGACTCCAAACTCGTACACCCACTAAACGTATCCGCCCCAATACTCGTCACCCCATCGCTAATAACAACCTGCGTAAGCGAACTATACGAATCAGGAAACACATTCCCAATCCCCCAATCGCAAACCACCTGTGGAATCGCCACTTCCTTCAAACCCGTACAAAACGCAAACACACCATCCCCAATGTTCGTCACACTATTCGGTATCACCACCGACTCCAAATTTTTACACTCCAAAAACGCCTGATTCCCAATACTTGTCACACCATCCGGTATCACCACCGATTGCAAATCATCACAATCACTAAACGCCTTCTTCCCAATGCTCGTCACACCAGCACTAATCACAACCTGCGTAATCGAACTATACGAATCAGAAAACACATCCTTAATCCCCTTATCACAAACCACCTGCGGTATCGTCACCTTCTTCAACCCCGTGCACCCACTAAATACACCATCCGCGATTCCCTTCACCTCATCTGGAATCACAATCTCACTTTTGCCGCGCCCCGCTTCAGTCAATGCTAAAATCCATCCGTCCACAATCAAAAAATCCCCCGCGGCACTATTCAAAAGCGCCGTACCATCAACCACATTATTCCCAATGCTCGTCACACTATCTGGAATCACCACCGACTCCAAACTCGTACATCCCTCAAACGCATTCTTTCCAATACTCGTCACTCCAGCGCTAACCACAATCTGCGTAATCGAACTATACGAACCAGAAAACACATCCTGCATCTTCCCATCGCAAACCGCCTGCGAAACTTCCACACTCTTTAAATTCGCACTTCTCCCAAACGTATCATACCCAATATTCGTCACGCTACTCGGAATCACAATCGACACCAAGTTCTCACAATCCGCAAACACTCCATCCGCAATTCCCTTCACCCCATCAGGAATCACAATCTCACTTTTGCCGCGCCCCGCCTCGGTCAATGCCAAGACCCATCCGTCCACAATCAAAAAATCCCCCGCGGCATTTTTCAAAAGCGCCGTACTCACAACCACATCTTTCCCAATACTCGTCACGCTATCTGGAATCACAACCGACTCCAAACTCGTACAACCTTCAAATGCATAATCCCCAATACTCGTCACACGACCCGGTATCACCACACCCTCTAAATTACTACAGTAATAAAACGCACTATTCGCAATGCTCGTCACGCTATCCGGTATCACAACCGATTGCAAATTCCCACAATAAATAAATGCATTCTTCCCAATATTCGTCACCCCAGCACTAATCACAACCTGCGTAATCGAACTATACGAACCAGGAAACACATCCTTTATCGTCCCAGTCCAAAACATGCCCCGTGTTTTCCCATCGCAAACCACCTGCGGAATTGTCACATCCTTCAAACCTGTACAACCAGTAAACGCATTCTCCCCAATACTCGTCACGCTATTCGGTATCACCAACGATTCCAAACTCGTACAATTCTCAAATGCTTTCTCCTTAATCCTCGTCACCCCAGCATTAATCACAATCTGCGTAATCGAACTATACGAATCAGGAAACACATTCATCATCCCCTGATCACAAACCACCTGCGGCACCGCCACGTCCTTCAAACCCGTACAACCACTAAATGCACCATCCGCAATACTTGTCACGCTATTCGGTATCACAATCGCCCCCAAGCTCGTACACCCACTAAACGTATTATCCCCAATGCTCGTCACCCCATCACTAATCACAACCCGTGCATTCGGGCAATCACTAAACGCACTATCCGCAATGCTCGTCACGCTATCCGAAATCACCACCAATTCCAAACTCGTACAACCACTAAACGTATCCGCCCCAATGCTCGTCACCCCATCGCTAATCACAACCTGCGTAATCGAACTATACGAACTAGAAAATACATCCTTAATCCCCCTATCACAAACCACCTGCGGCACCGCCACATTCTTCAAACTCTCGCAAGCACGAAACGCATTCTCCCCAATGCTCGTCACACTGTTCGGCATCACAACCGACTCCAAACTCTCACAACGATAAAACGCCCACTCCCCAATGCTCGTCACGCCATCTGGAATCGCCACCGACACCAAATTCGTACAACCCCCAAACGCCTCATTCCCAATACTTGTTACGCTATCAGGAATCTCAACAGACTCCAAACCCGTGCAACCA
>CAVGIZ010000177.1:0-4752 GCA_963629255.1 Anaerovoracaceae bacterium | reverse complement strand
TTCTAGATGAGCTTGTTGAAGGCTTCTTGAGGGAAGATTTTAAGATTACTCTTCCAAAGCAAGTATCATTGTTTTTTGACGTTGTGGACTATGTTGAATATCCGATGTCACATAAGCATTCGCTTGATCGGCTAAATGATTTGTTGTGCGAAAGTACGAACGAGGATGCGAATCAATTGGGTGTTGATGCCTTTGGCACTTCAATAACTGGCTCTAAGGAATTAATGCGGTCATTAGATGTTCCGCACTGGGGAACAGTAAAACTTCGTTCATCAAATAGTGAGATTCCGTCATTGACGAGATATGGATTGACAGAAAGTGACAGCTTCCCGATTGGAAGACTATCAAGAGGTGAAATTGAGACAGCCTTTCAACATGTATTTGATGAAGCGAATGAAGGCTTTACTTATAGTCGGATTGAAAAAGAAGAAATCTTGCTTGCCTATCCTGCCGACGTAGCGACGCGGCAAAAGACGCCGCTTGTTCAAATGTTTGGAGGCGGCAACGATTCTGAACGCGAACGCCTTGTGTTTCGCAAAGTCGCGCAGAACGTAATTGAACTGCTCAAAGGCGAAGGAGAAGACTTGCCGAATCGCGAGTTGAGAATCTTTTCCATTCGCAAGATGGATAAGGCGCGAACAAAGGTTGTCTACTATCGAAACATCGATGTCGCGACTCTCGCAAAAGCTTCCGAAGAATGGAACGAGGGTTGCCACAATCTCCCAATATTAGACGTAAAAGATTGGCCAATCATTTCAAGGGATGAGCAAAAATCGGGAAACGCAAAGAATCCAATTCCTGTCGAGATTGAGACGGTTTTCCCTGCTCGGCTTTATCGATATCTTAACAAGTATTATAAGCGCGATTTCTCAACGGAAGACATTGAGGTCGCTCGCTTCAATCCGAGCACAGGAATGGATTTGATGCTGATGAATACAAATGAGGTTGTTCCGTTTGCACAGAGCATTTTGTCACAGGTGATGATTCAAGCAGGAAATTACTATCGCGCCCTGTGTGTGAATTTGGGCCAGGGGAAGACCGCGTCGGCAAAAGATAAAGGATTGCATCTCGGCATTCTTGGCTTACTACTTTACAAAGTTGGAAAACGAAAGGAAAACTACATGAAGGAAACAGCATTCTTGCTTGGCAAATTTCTCCGTATTGCGGATGGTTTGCACAAGTGTTATTGTGACAGCGAGCGCAAGGGAGACTACCCAAGTGAGCTGTGTGGTAGTGCAATGCTTTCTGCGATGATGGAAAATCCGCAAACAGCGTTGGCGCAATTTGGTCAACGTTCGGCCCCCTATGTAAAGTGGGCACAATCTTGTCAGAAGAAAGATTTTATGGGCTTGGCGCATTGGTGGTTTAATCAGTGGCAGCCGATTGCGGATTCTTTGCACGCGGCAAAATTGCCGTCGCGATTGAATGACGCTGAACGTGCTGAATTGTTCTTGGGGTATCTTTCATCTTTGCCCAGGAAAGAAAAGTCAGAAGATTTAACAACTGAAAATAATAAGGAGAACAACTAATGAATACGAAAGAAATTAAACGCATAACTGGCCTTTTGGTTATTGAGGTCGTCAACTCGAACCCGAATGGCAATCCTGACCAGGAAAGCGATCCGCGCGTGAGGAGCAACGGTCAGGGCGAAATCTCCCCTGTTTCATTCAAGCGTAAGGTTCGCGACTTGATTGAATGGAAAGATGGCCCCGTCTATCACCACGCAATTGAAAATCTGGCGGACGTACCTGATGGTTATCAGTTCGAAATCCTCGAAAGTCGCGGCCGCAATCGCTCGTCAATTACGGCCGAGTTGAACGAAGGTAAGGTGGATGGAAAGTTTTCTCAAGAGGCATTCCTCCAGTGCCCGTTCGTGAAGAAGTATTGGGATGCTCGCTTGTTTGGAAATACATTCCTTGAAGATGGTGGCGATAAGGGGTTCATTAAAACTGGAATTGTTCAGGTTGGTATGGGGCTTTCGGTTTGTCCTGTCGTCATTCAGCGGCAGACTAACACAAACAAGGCAGGCGTTGAAGAAGGAAAGTCGAGCGGTATGGCTCCACTAGCTTATCGGGTTGTGGAACATGGTGTGTATGTGATGCCATTCTTTATCAATCCGAGCCTTGCGTCGCATTCGGGGTGCATGCCGTGCGACGTAGAAGTTCTAAAGCGCGTGATTCCTTTCGCCTATGAGCATACGCGCTCGGCGATTCGCCCAGATGTTCGCATCCGTCATGCGTGGTGGATGGAACACAAGTCCCCGCTTGGCAGTTGCCCTGACTACAAGTTGATTGATGCACTTACGCCAAAACGCAAAGGTGACGATCCTTTTGCGCCGTCGGTTTCGTGGACAGACTATGAAGTACCGCAATCGCTACCAGAAGATCTTGCACAGAAGGTTGATTGTGTTGATCTGATTGCGGGACTTTAAGTAATGACATATCTGGCGCATAGTGCAAGCAAAACCGGCGTTGCACAGACATACAAAGATCATGTACGCAACGTTCATGCCTTGTCTCGAAGGAATGCCGAAGAGGCATTGCATTATGCGCCAGAGTTACCACGTACGCCGCTTCTCAATGAACTTGCGTTCGCCGCGGCGTTTCACGACCTTGGAAAGCTCGAAGACGCAAATCAAAACGTTCTAATGGGGGCGATAGAGAGCGGACACCTTCCGATCCCTCATGCCGATGCGGGGGCGGCGTATCTTCTCGCGCAATCAGCTTGGTGGTCAACCTTGTGGGTTTATTCACATCATCAGGGACTGCCAGACTGGTCTGATATTGAAGCACAAGATAAAGATTGTCGCTTTCGCGTAAGATCGAAAGGACGCATCCGGCATACAAATCATACGTTGCCACAGTTACTTGAACGTCACGATGCATCCGTTACGGATGACTCGCGCCAATCATTCTTTAAGAACCTAGAAAGATATGATGGCAAAAATGCGACTCCGCTTAACTGCCGTCTACTGTTTGGTTGTTTGACCGATGCGGATCATGGCGATACTGCCGCGCTTGAAGATCCTTGCTTGCGCGATATGCATTTTCCGAAATTGCACGCGGGTGAACGCTTGGCGGTTCTGAAGAAAAGATTGCACGAAAAATATCCAGAGGCAAAGACAGATCGCGACAAGTTGCGTAGCGCGTTTTTTGATTTTTGTACGCAAAAATCTGCCGCGGTGAAGGACTCTCGCATTTTGTACTGTGACGCCCCTGTTGGTTCGGGCAAAACAACAGCTGTTATGGCGCACTTGCTGTCCATCGCCCAGCAGAAAAATCTTCGTCGAATTTTCGTTATCCTTCCGTTTACAAACATTATCACGCAGTCTGTCGCGGTCTATCGAAACATGCTTTGCCTTGATGGCGAAGTTCCAAAAGAAGTTGTTGCCGAGATTCATCATCGCGCAGATTTTGAAGACGAGAAAAGTCGAAAGTTAACAGCACTGTGGAATGCTCCAATAGTTGTTACAACAGCTGTCGCATTCTTTGAAACACTGGCATCAGCAACACCTTCAACTTTGCGCAGGCTTCACAATCTTGCTGGTAGTGCAATCTTCCTTGATGAAGCGCATGCTATGTTACCGTTGCAACATATGCCGTTAGCCTGGCAATGGATTCAATGTCTTGCTCAAACATGGTCGTGTTATTGGGTATTGGGTTCAGGCTCGCTCTTCCATTTCTGGGAGTGGGATGAATTCTCGCCTAGGCGTACAATGCAATATTTGACGCCTCATAATTTACTTGAAAATGCACCCGCATTGAAAAAAGACATGGACGGATTTGAGCGGGAACGTGTCATATACAAGAAAAAAGAAAGCCCTTTCTCCGCGGCAGATTTTGTACATTGGTTACAGACGTTGGAAGGCCCTGTCATTGTTGTTGTAAACACCGTTTCCACCGCCGCTTATGTTGCGCAAGAACTTCAAAAACTGGTTGGTGGAAATTCATATGAAACCGATACAGAACATTGTCCAATCTATCATCTTTCAACAGCCCTTAGTCCTTCTGATCGTGACACAACAATCAATGCCATAAAAAAACGACTTACACATGAAGATGATACCAATTGGTTTCTTGTCGCGACTTCATGTGTTGAAGCAGGTGTAGACTTTTCTTTTCGAACAGGCGTTCGCGAATCCTCTTCTCTCCTTTCCCTATTACAACTTGCAGGACGTGTCAACCGAAATGCCAAATCCCCCAATGCTGACGTCTGGACAGTGAAATTACAGTCCGATGGAAAACTGATAACAGAAAATCCAGCATATCGTACGTCTAGTAGAAAATTGGACGAACTTCAAAACATTGATTTATCTGAATGTACAAAAGTTGTCAAAGCGGAGTTGCGCGAATCGCAACAAGATGTTGATAGCTTATTGAAATCTGAAAATGCGTGCGAATTCAAAACGGTCGAAGAGAAATTCCGAGTCATTCCAGGCGGAACGATACCCGTTGTCGTTGATCACGATCTCGCTAACCGAATTGAGAATGGAGGCGAAATAAACTGGCGCGAGATTCAAATGAAGAGCGTAAGTATTCGCAAATGTCGTCTATCTCAATATGCCGTTCGTGAATGTGCATTCCTCCCCGGATTGTATTTTTGGACATTGGATTACAATCGCTTCATTGGATATATGGCGGGTGCTTTACAAATTGCTCAAACGAGCAATAGTGGGTTTGCAATGATTTAAGGCTGACGATGTTTTCAGATGAAGAGATGATTGCGATATCGGCTTTGCAACATGCAGTTTTC
>CAVGIZ010000176.1:0-4767 GCA_963629255.1 Anaerovoracaceae bacterium | reverse complement strand
CTTTTCGGGGGTACGAAAACCCCCTTTTTCACCCCCCGAAAACCCCCTTTTTTAATCCCGCCCCTTCCGCGACACTTTTTCAAGCCTGAATTTTTTCGTCTAGCTGTTCGTTTACAAAAAATCTCGGCTCTAAGAAATTTACCCCAGATCATTTCCCGATTCATTTTCCGATGAAGAAGCCTGATTTTTCAAGTCCGGAAGCTTCATTTTCTGATTTTTCATTTTCCGCTCCCCTTAAGGGGGCGGAAAAACATAAAATGAAAAGCGAGCCCAGAAAACGATATCTTTTAACCCAACAAACATTTAGGAGGTGAAAAATGAAAAACGGTCCTATAACTGCCCCTCAATCACGCTGTAACTCGAGGTCAATCACGCGGCAAATTTTTTCAAATCACGGCCTGAAATCTGCCGCGTGGCTTTTAACGTGCGTGTTTTGAAAACTCACACCCGCAATAGGCTTGGCGATATAACCCCAATTCCTTCGTGCGTTTCAGGCTTATAAGGAAGCCATCTTTCTTCTTGAAATTGTATTCTAGGAACGCGACATCTGTTCCGTCCGCGGCAGATTCCCCCGCCTCAAAAACTGCCGCGCTCACTTTATGCGGACTAAGCGTCAACGAGCTTGTCACCGCATCAAACCCATTCTCCGCGGCAAATTTCACTGCCTTGGCAATGTTATACCGAAAGCATCGTGCACACCGCGCGCCCTTTTCCGGCTCCTTTTCGTACCCCGCGGCCACTTCCCTCAGCCATTCCTCATGGTCATACGGCTCCACAAACAGCGGCACGCCCTCCACCGCGGCCAATAGCTTCGCCGCCTCCAAGCGCCTCTCCCATTCCTCCTCCGTATCAATGTTCGAGTTCGCAAAATACATCGCGCCCATCCGCCCATCCGCTTTCAAAACAGGCACACACGCAGATGCGCACGGACCGCAACAAGTGTGTAATAACGTATTTTCGACCATATTTTGCTACTTATTTGACGCCTTGAGGGAATCAAAAGGAACGCCCGATCGTGCTTGATCAGACGCTCCTTTCGTCTCCATTCGACTCTGGACCTTAGGCTTCGGGCTTCGTCTTCTTCAGACCAAGGCCACGGTTGCCTTCCTTCCACTCGCCGCGTTTCTGCAGCAAATCGACGCGCTCGAAGCGCTTGAGAACATTCCGCTTGGAAGTAATCTTCCCGGAACCCTTAAGAGATGCATGTTGACTCATTTCTAGTATCCTTTTGACAAACGAGCGTATATTATACCATATTTCGCGGCAGATTTCAACCGTATAGTTTGTCTTTTTTGTATTTTTTTACTTTGCAGGCTGTTCAGCTGGCTTTTCAGCCGCTTCTGGTTTCTCCGGAAGCAAGTGCTTGAACTCGTCCGACGTGGTGATTTTGGCCTTCTGGAGGGTATCCAGGATGACCTTGTTGATCGCTTCGCGTTCGCCCGCGCCCTGCAGCACACGCTTCATTTCCTCGAGCGTTGGCACGCGGCGCGCCTGACCGCCACGAATCAAAATGTGGCTTGCCTGCACGCTCTCAGGTTCCGCCGGCTTGTCATCCTTCGCTTCAACCGCCGCCTTCTTGTCCGTCACGAGCACGAGGTGATAACCAAACTGCGTCTTCACCGGCGCGGAAACCTTGCCGACTTCCTGCGTGAACGCAACCTTGTCAAACTCAGGCACCATCTGCCCATGCGTGAAGAAGCCCAAATCGCCACCCGCACGCTTACCAGACGGGCAATCGCTGAATTCCTCCGCCAGTTCCGCAAAGCGCGCCGGCACATTCGTCACCGTCGGCTTGGCAAGTTCCGCCTGGATTTCCTGAATCTTCTTCAACGCCGCCTCATCCTTCTTCGGCTGCTCAGCATTGAACTTCTCAAGCTCGGCAATTTCCTCTTTCGCCTGGGCTTCGTAATCGACTTTGTTCTTCTCCGTCTCAGCCTTCAAGAACTTGTCAATCAAAAGACCGTTCTCAAAGCGCGCCAACGTGCGCTCCTTGCCCAGTGGCGACTTTTCAGCAAATTCCTCAAGGCTCTTCGGGGCATCCTTGCGCCCCGCCATGCCCTTGATGAACTCCGCCTCGCGTTCCTTGCGTTCCGCCTCCGTCACCACAAACTTCTCCGCCTTTGCACGTGCCACAAGCACATTTTCAACGATGAAGTCCTGCGCCGTGCGCTGGCGCATCATCTGCCGCGCATACGCCTTCTGATTCTCCGGAATCTGGTCACCCATCGCCTTGAGGTACGCCTCCACATCCGCGTCAATTTGACCCGACGTCAACTTCTTGCCGTCAATGTCAATCGACACTTCATTCGGATCGCGCACCGTCTCGATCACGCCATCTTGCGCGACTTCAGCCGCAGGATCTTGCGCGACCTCATTCTCAGGGGCCTTCTCCGGCACCTTCTCCTCTTCCTTGCTGCAACCCGCGACCATCACGCCCGCGAGCACCGCCGTTCCAATAAGATGTAACTTGTTCATCTTTTTTGTACTTTCTCTTTTACTGTTTACCTTTGACTATTTGTCAGAAATCATCCTCAGGACCATCCTCCGCACTTCGGGGGCACAATCCAGGTGGAAGGTATAGTATACACCAATTACCCTCGCAGTTTCAAGTAGAATTTTTAACTTTTTTTCGCCCTCTGGATTTCTCAAACACGCGGCAATTTCTTTCGATATCGGAATGCGCCTTTCGCCACGCAACTGAAAAACACCGCCCTCCGCCTCCAATTCGGGCTTCAAACCAACCAAATTCAACATCTTTAGCTCAAAATTCAACACTTTCCCAATAAGCCCCTCCGCCGTCGAAATTCCTTCCAACGCATTTAAACCCTCTTCGAGCGCGGCAAAAAATTCTTGCGCGTCGCTTCCAGATGGCGTTAATTCTTTCGCCAACGTTCGCATCCAACTCGCCGCTTCGAGCCTTCGGAACCCCTCGCGCAGATTATCACGCCTCTCTAGCGGGGTGCATTCCTTCAGCGCACTGACCCCATTTTTCGTCCGCGCATACCGCACAATTTCGCACGTGTAATTCAAATCGTATTGGCCCAAGAATTGACTCTTCGGCCGCATCGCGCCTTTCACAATTGTCGTTGCCGGCCCATCTGGCGTCAGCCATTCCACAACATGACTTGTTCGCGACCAACCATACGTCGCGAGGCAGATGGCTTCGCTCTTAATCGTCTCGCCCGCCATCGCGCCTTTCTCCGTACAAAACTCCATTATGCGCCGAACGCACATGGAACGTCATCAATTCTTTGCGCCGCGAATTCGTCAATTTGGGCGGCACAAATCCGCCGCGCTTCGTTTCCTTGAACCACAGATACTCGCTCGTCCAGCCTTCCAAATACGAATCACGCTCAATGACAACTTCCACATCCTTGTGTGTAAAGCGCCGCGCAAACGCCTTGCGTGAAGCTTCCGCAGCCTCCAACAATTCATGCGCCCTCAGCTTGCGCGTGCCTTCAGGAACAACATTCGGCATGGCCGCTGCCGCCGTCCCAGGCCGCGGCGAAAAGGGGAAAATGTGCGCCTTCGAAATCATGTGCCGCATCAAGAAGCCCTTCGTCAAACGAAAATCCATCTCGTTCTCATCTGGAAAACCTGTCATCAAATCGCACCCAAGCCCAATGAGCGGCATCAACCTGACCGCCTCCGAAAACAATTCATCCGCCTCGGAAATCTTGTACGGCCTTTTCATCGCCGACAAAATTCGATTGCTCCCCGATTGTACCGGTACATGCAAAAAGCGGCAAATGTTCTTTTTCTCCGCCATCACATGAATAAGTTCCATCGCTTGCGCCCCTGGTTCAACCGACCCCAGTCTCACGCGGCAGTTTTCATCTAGCTCCGCCAGCGCCGCAATCAATTCTGGCAAACGCTTCCCGCCCGATGCATACAACGCCAAATTGCAACCTGTCACGACGAGCTCATGATACCCCGCCTCAATAAACCGCCGCGCCTTTCCAAGCACATCCTCAAATCCCACGCTCACACTCTTGCCACGAAACTGCGGCACAATGCAAAACGTGCACGCCCCCGAACATCCATCCTGCACCTTCAAATACGCCCGCGCCGTCCGTGTCGGCACCGTCCCCTCCGCGGCACTTTCGCCCGACCCCAAATGTTCAAGATTCGGCTCAGGACGCTTCAAGACCGCCTTGATGCACCCCACCACCGCCAGGCGCTTGCCAGGGTACTTCTTCTCCAAATGATGAATCAGCTTCTCGCAATCCTTTTGGGCACGCGCCGTCACGCTACATGCGCGTATCACAATCAAATCCGCCTCACGATGGGACGACACCACCTCACAGCCCGCTGCCAAATAACGGGCTTCATCTTCAAGGGCTTCGGCTCGATTCAACCGACACCCAAACGTCTCAAAACAGACTCTCATCGAATGGCGCATATTATAGCATATTTTGGCCGCGCTTGCAAGGCGGAAAATAAATCCATTCCTCGCTGTACTGTACTGGTACCAGTACTGTACTGTACTAGTACCAGTACTAGTACTTAAATTAATTTATAAATGTACTTGTACTGTACTGTACTAGTACTAGTACTACGCGCGTATTACGCGCGTACGTGCGTGCGTACGTGCGAGGTATTAAATATGAACTAAACCACATTTCATGAAAAGTGGTTTGGTTGGGTGTGGCGAGGAAAAAGTGCCGCGGCTTGGTGGGGGATTGACTGAAATGGCTCAAATTGAAGCGAGAAGGGGTCTAGGAGCGCGTTTTAGAGTTTGGACGATAGATTTATCGTCTGAAGCGA
>CAVGIZ010000175.1:0-4791 GCA_963629255.1 Anaerovoracaceae bacterium | reverse complement strand
GAAAAGTTATGGACTTTAACCTAAATTCCCCCTGGGAAACACCTGACGTTCCCCCGTAATCATCCTGATATCTCCCTATCTCCCACCAAAACTGCCGCGCACACCATCTAAACCAGCTTCCCTGGCTTGATATCGTCATCCGCCCCAAAAGCCCAGCCCAGCCTTCGCAGGGGCGCGGGGGGCGCAGCCCCCCGAAACCTTGGGTTACCCCCCTTTGTCCTGTGCCAAAAGCGCCAGCTTTTGGTAAACCTTCCCGCCCCCTCCAAAATTTTTATGTTCTACACGGCCATCAAAAATACGCCAAGAAATAATCCCACCATATCCATCCGTGTCATCCGTGGTTAAAATCTCCGCGGCACTTTTTTTCAAGCCCAAATCTTTTCCCCTAGCTGTTCTATTTTTTCGGCCAGCTGTTCGTTTGCAAAAACTCGGCTCTAAATTTACCGCGCCTTCTTCTTCCCAGCCTTCACCGAAATAACTGCCGCGACATCCGGTTGCAACAACTCAATATTCACCTCCGGCCGCATATCCAACTCAAGCATTCCATCCTCGCAAAACTCAATCCGCTGCAAACACGTCAGCATATTCTTATCAACAACCGGCTCCTTCTTCGACTTGACGCCCTGATAAACGCACCACGTCTCATTACTCGCCACCGTTGTAAAAAACGAAAGATTCCGCACCCCTTCAATGCGCCGATCATTCCCCTTCCCAGGCACAAGCGCCCCACCCACCAAAAGCGGAACCTTCGCCGCCTTCCACGCCGTCGCCATCAACGCATTCCCCCCCTCCAATGTCAACACTTTAATCTGCGAATCATGCTCATCCGTCACCGCCGTGTACGTCAAAAACACCTTCCCGCCCCTCACCAAAAACGCCGGCGCCTGCGGGCACCCGCCATCGCGCCCCGCCTTCACCAAATGCGCCCGCCCCGCCGACAACTTCGTCCCACGACTCAACTCATAAATCCAAAGCCCCCGCTCATGCGCCGCCCCCTGCCGCCGAATGCACGCAAAATACATCTTCCCATTCGGAAACGTCGCCACCGCTGGATCCGCCGCGTCCACCCCCTTCAACAACAAACCCGCAAAACGATACGCACCCACAACGCCACGCCCCGTCGCCTCCAACACAAACAACTGCCGCGCCTCCACATCCTCCTCCTCGTCTTCCAACCTCAACCCGCTCACATCCATCCCACTCGCATAAATCCGCCACTTCCCATCCACCCCCTTCACAAGCCTCACCCCACGAATCGCAGTCCTCACCGGACACTTCGCCTCACCCTTCCACGCCACCGTCACCGCCGCGCCCTTCTCAAAAAGCCCCATCACACTCTTCGCGCTCACAATCTCAATCTGCTCATTCCGCACCCGCGCCCAACAATAATTCCCCGTCGCCTCATCATACACAACCGACGGCGAAACATCTTCAACCCCTTCCACAGGATTCCAAAACGTCCACGGCTTCGGATCAAACTTCCCCGCCGGCCCTTGCAAAATCGTCTCACCATGCCGAATGCGCAAACGAAAACTCCGCCAATTACATCCCTCACCATACGATCCATTCCCATACTCCCGCCCCATCCGCTCAAGCTCCTTATAAATCTCAACCCGCGCCGGCAACCTCACATTCATCTCCTTCGCCGTCGCCACCATATCCAAATAATACCGCGTCAACATCATCACCAACGGCGCCGCCCGCAACACCTGCACCTGCCGCTCACACCGCTCATCCCCTCGCACCAACTCCAACGCCTCATCCATCAACTTCTTCCCCTCAATCACAATCTCAGGCGGCACAATCACTCGCGAATCCTGCCCATAAACACCTATCCCCTTCGACGCCGCACGCGCCTTCTCCAGCAACGCCAACCACGCCTTCACCTTCCCAGCGCCAGCCCCACACGCGCCCTCCACCCACTGCGCCACAAGCTTCCCTCCATCCTGATCCGGATTCCACGTCCCCTTCCCAAAAAGCCAACACCGCAAATCCACAAAATCCCCAAACGACCCCTGCGGCAACTGCGAAAAAACGCCGCGCGCACCACCATCTCGCAAATCACGAAATCCTGACATCAACATCATAATATTCGGCAGCGATGTCGGAAACGCATGAAACCGCGCATCGTAATCCCACACCCAAACGCGCCCCCCAGCAATCTTACCCCAACGCTTCAAATTCGCATACGCCGTCGGACTCGCAGAAAGCCCACCAACATAATTCCGATCCAGCCGCGCAAAAACAATCCCCACATTCTTCTCCACCTTCATCTTCTTCGGCGGCTTCTCCGTAATCCAATACGCAAGCACCAAAATCCTCAACTTCGGATACTCCGCCGCAAGCTCCCTCGCCACAAAATTCGCTGGCTCCAACGCCAAGGCAATCGCCCCCTCCTCCGCCACCAACTTCGCACATTTCTCACATTGGCAAACCTGATCATTGTCATCGAGCGAAATCGATATAAAATCCCTCTCCGGGTCCTCCTTCATCATCTCCCGCGCCCGCCGCAAAATCTCCGCGCGGCACCCTTCATTCTGCGCACACAATTGCCGATTCGTCCGCTTCCCTCCCCTCAACGCAAACCACTCCGGATGCTCCGTAAAATTCTTCGCATCGCGCCCGTAGCCCTTAAGCTCCGCCATACTCTGCGCCATATCCATCTGCACATGCCCACCCAACTTCTCCCCCAACGGCTTCGCCCACATGTCCCCATTCACCCCTATCTTCACACACCACTCCGGATTGTATATCGCACTCTCCCCAAACGGCTGACGATACTCCATCTCAGGCGCATCCACCACCCGAAAATTTGCCGCGACCACCAAATCCCCCTTCTTCGGCACCGTCTCATTCCGCGGCGCCCAAAATCCACATCCAAAATGCTCCAACAAACGATACACCGCATACAACACCCCACGCCTCCCCTCCCCAGTCACCACCATCGTCCTCTCATCCTTCACATAAATCTCTATCGACTCCAACTTCGTCTCTTTGCACGGACCACCCACACGAATCGCAGCCTCCCCACGCGGCGCATTCTTCACAAGCCTAAACTTCCCACCCGTCATCTTAGTCAAATACTTCACCAACTCCTCCCCCGCATACACAACCGACGGCCCCGCCTCCCCTTCAAGCGAAACAACGACCCTCGCCTCCCCACCCTTCGCAATCACAAACGGCCCCCTCGCCCAAACCGCCCCCGCAAAAACTGCCGCGCCCACCAACAAAATCAACTTCCTCATCATCCTAAACCTCCTAAACCTTCCCCATCACATCCCCAACACCTTCGGCTCAACCAAATACACGCCCTTCAAATCAATCCACTTCAACGCCGCGCCATCCCCCTTCCTCAACCTCAACACCATCCCTTTCTCAATCTTCACCTTCCCCAACACAATCGTCTGCCACACTTCCTCATCCACATTCGCCGTCACATCCTCACTCAACACAACGGGCCCATCCTCGCCCCACTTCTCCGCCTTCCCCAAAATCTCCGCCTTCACCGCCTCCAAATCAAACGCCTTCGTCGCCCCCACTCTCACCTGCGCCACAACAACCCTCTCCTCGCCAATAGCCCCCGCCACGTCCAACCCCAAATCCAACGCCAACCCCTTCGCCCCCACCTCATCCTTTCCACCCCCAAAATCAATCCTCACAAACCGTATCCGATCCAACACATCCGTCTGCCAACTAAACGCCGCACGCACCGAAGGCCGCACCGCGCCCAAATTCAACCCCTTCTCAAATACACTCGCCTTCACCAACACAAAATTCTTCACGTCCACACCCCTCAGCCGATTCAATACCCCGCTCATCACCCACACACGCGCCGTCTCCTTCAAATTGAACTTCCCCAAACAAAACGTACGCCACCGCTCATCACCCTTCTTCCCCTCAATCGCCAACTCCGCCAACTGCTGCGTATACCCACGCGTCCCTCGCGTCGGACGGAAATCATCAGCCGTGTAGTCCTCATAAATCCCCATGTACGCCGCCGCCACATCCCTCTCCGCTTCCGTCGCCGTCCGCACCGTCCCAAATACATACCACTCCCCAACCTCGTCCGCATTCACCACAAATCCAACCTCCGCATTCTCCGGATTCATATACACCTGATACAAATCCTCATTCGCAAAGTTCGTGTCCAAATGCGCAAACGCCTCCCCGCCGTCCTCCTTCACACAAAAACGCCGCCCACCCGTCATCCGCTCAACCCCAATAACCCGCATCGCCTCCCCATCCGCACGCTCCGCCCCAACCGCCACATACCCATTCGTCGCAATCGTCGCAAACCTCTGCGGCGTACCCAGCACCTCACACCAGTCCTGACCCCGCCGATTCTCCCCACACTCCATCGCGCTCATAAACCCACGGTAAATCTCCTCCCTCGTCGGAATCCTCATCTTCACCTTCGCCGCCGCCCGCGCCAAATCCCCATACCGCAACAACGCCAATAAACGCATCCCCGTCGTCACCCGCACAAGCGGCAAAAGCCTCGCCTTGTCACTCCTCAACACTCGATCACACGCCCCCACAACCTTCCAAATCTCCAATACATCCTGACCCGTCAAATAATGATCCGTCTCCAACACATAACACCCATAATACGCACCTCGCTGACGATCCCGCGCATGCAACATGATGTCAATATATCTCCTCACATCCTTCGCCGCACCACCATACACATCCTTCAAATACCTGTCCATCAACGCCTCAACATCCGCATCCGGATCCCAACACAACTTCGCATACAACCAATAATGCATCTCCGCCAAATCCCCACAAAAC
>CAVGIZ010000174.1:0-4838 GCA_963629255.1 Anaerovoracaceae bacterium | reverse complement strand
TTTAAGGAGAGGGGGTGGCGCGGGGGGATTTACGCGCGTAATTTTGCTAGATTACGCGCGTAATTCGGCTGGATTACGGGGAAATTGGGGTACGGTTATGGGGAGTTGGGATTGAGCGTGTAGAGCGTGTGGAGTGTGTAGAAAAGTGCCGCGGGGAGGGGTGGGGCGCGGCAGATTTGGGGCTTTTGAGTTAGCAATGGCTAATTTTGGAGGTAAAATAAGAGTTAGATAAGTGCAACTTTTGGGATGGGGAGGGGTGGAAGTTTCGGTTATCTAACTTTTTTGAAATAGGGTATTGACTTTACCACGGCTAATTTGGTATAATATGCGGCGTTGAGTTTACCTAGGCTAAGAGTTTTAGCCGCGGTGAACTTAGCGAAGAGAAAGTAGAGAACAGATATGCCATTGGCGTTATTGAAGGTTGGGTCGCGAGCACGGGTCTTGTCCATTTCGGGCAATGACACGGTGAAGAAGCATTTAGGGAATCTTGGGTTGATTCCTGGGTCGGTTGTTTCGGTTGTTCAGATTGCGTCTGGGAACATGATATTGGGTGTTCAGGATAGTCGATTGGCAATCAATGAAGATTTGATGCGTCGGATTCATGTGGAGCCGATGTGAGTGGGAAACAATTTCTGAGATAGGAAAAAGAAATGAAGACACTTAATGAGTTGAAGGTAGGGGAGAGTGGGCGCGTTGTGCGGCTCAATGGAGAGGGCGCGGTGAAGCGTCGGATTATGGATATGGGGCTGACGAAGGGGTCGGTTGTTACGGTGCGTAAGGTGGCGCCGCTCGGGGACCCGATTGAGATTACGGTGAGGTCGTATGAGCTGTCGATTCGTAAGGATGAGGCGGCGAAGGTTGAGGTTGAATAAATCTCTTAATTAAGGAAGAAGAAGATGTCGATCAAGATTGCACTTGCGGGGAATCCGAACTCTGGGAAGACGACGCTCTTTAATGCGTTGACGGGTTCGAATCAGTATGTTGGGAACTGGCCGGGCGTGACGGTTGAGAAGAAGGACGGCGTGTTGGAAGGTTCGAAGGATGTGATCATTCAGGACTTGCCAGGCATTTATTCGCTCTCGCCGTATTCGCTTGAGGAAAAAGTGTCGCGGAAGTATTTGGTTGAGGATAATCCGAATGGGATTTTGAACATTGTTGACGGGACGAACATTGAGCGTAACCTTTATTTGTCGACGCAGTTGGCGGAGTTGGGGTTGCCGATGGTGATGGCCGTCAACATGATGGACGTGGTGAAGAAGAATGGGGACAAGATTGATTTTGCGAAGATTGCGAAGGCGCTGAATTGTCGTGTGATTGGGATTAGTGCGCAGCAGAATAAGGGGTGTCGTGAGGCCGCGGCAGAAATTGTGAAGGCGGCGCGTGCGGGCGAGGTTGGGGAAGTGCCGCATGTGTTTACGGGGTCGGTGGAACATGCGCTGGCGCACATTGAGGAGTCGATTCAGGACCTTGTGAAGAAGAGCGCGATTCGGTGGTATGCGATTAAGGTGTTTGAGCGCGATGAAGAGATTGTGAAGTCGATTGGGCTTGCGGGGGACACGCTGGAGCACATTGAGGAGCACATCAAGGATTGCGAGAAGGAACTGGATGATGACGCGGAATCGATTATTACGAATCAGCGGTATGACTTCATTCAGAATTTGATGGACACGGCGCTGACGAAGAATGAGGCGCGGAAGAACAAGGCGACGATTTCGGATAAGATTGATAAGATTGTGACGAACCGGATTTTGGCGTTGCCGATCTTTATTTTGTCGTTGTGCGTGATGTGGTTTTTGGCGGTCGCGGATGGCGGACCAGGGACGATTTTGACGGACTGGGCGAACGATGGATTCTTGGGTGACGGGTGGCATTTGCCGTACACGATGCACACGTTCAAGTGCACGAATGAGAAGTGTTCGGCGGCGTGTAGCAAGAAGGAATCGACGTGCGAATGCAAGGCGTGCAAGCAGTATGGCGGCTTGACGTATGAGGAGGCGTCGGATAAGTTTGCGCATGAGGACGCGTCGAAGACGGCGTGGGAAGATGCGTACAAGGAGGCGTACGATAAGAAGTATGGCGAGGGGCGTTATGCGAAGGATTTGGACACCATCAACAAGGCGGTGGTGGAAGGGTTTGAGCCGTTTGAGTTTGAGATTATTGATAAGGACATCGCCAAGGATTTGAAGGCGGAGAAGGTGTTCGTTGAGGATGAGGAGACGGGCGAGCCAGTCGCGAATGAAGAGACGGGCGAGGCGGAATATTGGGATGTCGATTTGGCGGCGTACAAGGCCGCGGCAGAATATGAGGAGCCGGATCCCGCGGCGTTTGGTGTGTGGGTGCCAGGCATCGCGGCACTTATTTCGGAAGGGCTTGAGAAGGTGGGCGCGAGCGAGATGGTGGCGTCCTTGGTGAATGATGGTGCGTGGGGGGGCGTTGCGACGGTGCTTGGGTTTGTGCCGGTCATCACGATTGTGTTTTTGTTCCTGGCGTTCATGGAGGACTGCGGATATATGGCGCGTGTGGCGTTCATTATGGACCGGTTGTTCCGCAAGTTTGGTTTGTCGGGCAAGTCGTTCATTCCGATGATTGTGGGCAAGGGTTGCGGGGTGCCGGCGGTGATGGCGGCGCGGACGATTGAGAATGAACGTGACCATCGCATGACGGTGATCCTCGCGACGTTCATTCCGTGCGGTGCGAAGACGGTGATCATCGCGATGTTCGCGGCAATTTTCTTCCGTGATATGTGGTATGTCGCGGCGTTGATGGACGTGATTGGTATCGCGATTATTGTGCTGGGGGGGATTGCGCTGAAGAAGTCGAAAGCGTTTGCGGGCGAGGCGGCGCCGTTTGTGATGGAGTTGCCAGCGTATCACATGCCGACGATGAAGGGCATTTTGATTCACACGTGGCAGCGCGTGAAGGGTTACATGCTCAAGGCGGGTCTGATTATCTTCCCGGCGTGCGTGTTCCTCTGGTTCATCATGCACTTTGATTGGACGCTGAATTTGCTGGCGGATGAAGAGATTGAACGTTCGATTTTGCACGACCTTGGCAGCTGGATTGCGTGGATTTTTGCACCGCTTGGCTTTGGTACGTGGCAGGGCGCGGCGGCGACGGTGTCGGCTGAAATTGCGAAGGAACAGGCGACGGCCACGCTGGGCTTGGTCGCGGCAAATTGTGGTGGCGCGACGACCGCGGCAAATATTGCGGCGCTGTTCAAATCGTTCAGCGATTTCCCGAAGCTCGCGGCGTTTTCGTTCATGGTGTTCAACCTGTTCATTCCGCCGTGCATGGTGGCGATTGCGACGACGTTCCGCGAGATGGGCTCGGCGAAGTGGGGCTGGATTGCGCTTGGGTTCCAGATGTTTGTAGGCTACACGATTGCGCTTTCGTGCTACCAGTTGGGGATTTTGATTGCGGGCGGTGGCTTTGGCTTCTGGACTGTGATCGCGATTCTCGTGGACCTCTACTGCCTGTGGGCGATTTTCCGCCCGGCGAGAAAGGTGGCGGCGTAAAAAATGAACGCGGCATCCGTCCTCATTCTTGTGTGCATCCTCGTGTTGGCGGCCTTGGCGACTTGGTACTGCCACGTGAAGGGGGCACCTTGCGAGGGCGGGCCGAATTGCTCTGGGCACTGTGCGCATTGCCGTCATAAATGTGCCGCGGAGAAGATGAAGAACTAAACCATTTCCAAATACGGAATACTTAAAAATTAAAACAAAGGATACAAAGTAAAAATGAACTCAAAGCACTTCATGGCACTTGCATGTGCAGCCGCATTGGTCGGCAGTGTTTACGCCGCGGATGACGCCGCGGCAAAAGAAAACGAAACCGCCCCACAGGGTTGGAATTACAAACCTGGCGAAGGCCTCTCCTATAACGAGACGCCAATCGTCACCGCCGAAGTTGGCCTCGCGTTTGATTCCAAGTTCCTCAGCTACGGCCTCGTTGATAATAACGAACCGATTCTGACGCCGAGCGCGAGCATCACGTTCCTCGATTGGATCACGTTCAACGTTGAATCCATCTTCGATGTGAGTGCGTATGGCCGCAAGAAAGTGGACGGCGAAGACCTCTACGCGAACCGCGCGGGCAAGTATCAAGAGCTCGACCCAGGCGTCAGCCTCGGCCACGCCTTCAGCCCAGAAGATTACGAATGGCTGCCGACCACGATTGAATTCTCGATTGGCTACATGTACGAATATCATCCGCGGTCCTTCAACACGAAGAGCGATGACACGCAGTTCATCACTTTCGATATCTCGCTCCCCGACCTCTGGATTGCGCCGACGCTTTCTTATGAACGCGACATCTATCGTGATGATGGTACGTACGTCAGTCTCGAGCTTGCACACACGTTTGAGTTCTTTGATGGTGTGTTCTCGCTCACGCCGTCGATTGCGCAAGGCTTTGGTAACTGCGAGCGTGTGAAGGGCTACCTCACGAATCATGAAACGGGCGAGGCGTTGAATCACTCGGGTCTGATGGATTCGTGGATCAAGCTTGATGCGGAATGGGCCTTGACGCCTTGGCTCACGCTGGGCGGCTACGTGGCGTATTCGGACTACATCTTTGACCAGAAGATGCGTGATGCGGCGCGTGATTATGAAGCGTCGGGCAAGTGGGACCACAGCTATAACTTCACGTGTGGCATTTCGGTGACAGCGACGTTCTAAGGTCCGCGGCACTTTTCGAATTTAGTTTCTCCCTATTGTGTTGGTTCCATTGTGGTGGTGGAACGTTGCGTCCGGTTCGGTGGTGCGAGCCGGGCGCATTTTATCCAGGCGCGGCAGTTTTCCAGGGGAGAAAATGGTCGGGAGAGGGGGTTTCTTTGGGTG
>CAVGIZ010000173.1:0-4852 GCA_963629255.1 Anaerovoracaceae bacterium | reverse complement strand
ATTCAATACAATCATTTTCGAAATCTTCATTATTCATTACAGAAAAAAGAAATCTTTTATCAAGAACATTTGCATCACGAATTCTCAAACAAGTTACCCGTTGATTCAATGCGGCTGGAAGTAAAATTTTCGACAACAAACCTACACGTCCCACATTGCCAGTGAGAGAAAGCAACAAATCATTTTCCTTTAGCATATATGATTCAAGGGCTTCAGAATAGGCATAGAAGGCTGGATGAAGATCTTCAATATAACCTTTTTGCACATTTGCAATCCTTATAACACGTACACCACCTGAAATATAGTTCTTACTTTGAAACGCAAACCCATTCA
The DNA here is from genome assembly GCA_963629255.1 of Anaerovoracaceae bacterium. Lineage (GTDB taxonomy): Bacteria > Verrucomicrobiota > Kiritimatiellia > RFP12 > UBA1067 > UBA1067. Next base: position 4,519 of record CAVGIZ010000173.1, on the reverse strand, counting down.
TGATATCGCACACATCTTCAACCCTAGTTCGCGACACATCTTTCCCTTTCTCGAACATCTCTCGAAATTTGGCTTTCAGCATCTCGTCCGTCGCCTCTACCATCCCCTTGTACGCCTCCTTCAACCGATTCGCCCCACATAATACCTCACCTAACTCCCTCTGACGCTCAAGCGATGGTAATTCAAACTCATACGATGCCAAATCACTGAACAAAATGTAAGGATTAGTTGACCCCTTCGAATGCTTGATAGACCAATCCGTAAACCCATCGCTCAGCATAATAAATGGCAACAACTTTTGGCAAAGAACATTTTCATCCTTGGTCTCAAGAACAAAAGTCGTATTCGCCGTCACCCCATCAAAATCAGCCACGCAAACCTTCTTCAAATACGTTCGCCGCGAACCATACAACACTTGCCCAGGATGAAAAACGCGTATAAATGCAGGCCCCACATCATCCGTTGCAAAACGCCCCATACGGTGAATGCGAAAATCTTCGGAGTCCATATGATCGCCCGCGACATAAAATTCGTATGGGTTGTTCTCTCGATCAACCTTCTCTTTCACATCACGAACAACATCTCCAAATCTAACTTTCATTTCTTCACCTCAAACAATTTACCCAATTCTTCAAGCTTCGCTTCAATTTCCGCGGCACTTTTCCCCCATTCACAAGATGCACGCCCTAAATCAATCACTTCATGCGGCTGTGGCTCATCGGCCATCACATACCGTTGAATGGCAAGATTATAATCATTCTGCTGAATCTCATCGTTTGTCACGATATAGGCAAATTTGTCGCAGTTCGCGAACGCACGATAAGCCTGAACAATCTTTTCAATATGTGCCGCGGTTAATTTGCTTTCTGCATTTTTCCGTTCAACCTCATTCTTCGCATCAATCAAAAGTATACGCTTCTGACGTTCGGAAGGCTTCTTGGAACGACAAATCATAATGCAAGCCTCCATAGACGCATTATAAAACAAATTCGGCCCCAAACCAATCACGCACTCCAGCAAATCACTCTCCACCAACTTGCGCCGAATCTCCTTCTCCTCGTCCCGAAACAAAACCCCATGCGGCAACAAAATCGCCGCGCGCCCCTTCTTCCCGTCCATCGACTTCAAAATGTGCTGAATAAACGCATAGTCCGCTCGCCCCTGCGGCGGCGTCCCCAAAAAATTTCGCCCAAATGGATCGTTCGAAAATAAATCCCGATTCCATTGCGAAATCGAATAAGGCGGATTGGCCAATACCACATCAAACGTCTGCAACGCCCCCGCATGCAAAAACCCAGGCCTCAACAGCGTGTCATCATTGATAATCCGAAACTCCTCCACCCCATGCAAAAACAAATTCATCCGCGCCACAGACGACGTCAACGCATTCTGCTCCTGCCCATACGCCCGAATCTCGCGCCAATTCTCCTCGTGCTTCTTGCACCGCGCAATGCACGAAATCAACATCCCTCCCGTCCCACATGTCGGATCATAAATCGATTCCCCCGGCTTCGGCTCCAAAATCTCCGCCATCAACTCCACCACCGTCCGATTCGTATAAAACTCCTGCGCCGTATGCCCCGCATCATCCGCAAACTTCCCCACTAAGTATTCATACGCTTGCCCCATCTCATCCGCCGGACACGACGCAATCGACAAATCAATTTGCGAAAAATGCTCAATCAATTCCGACAGCGTCTCATCCGTCAAAATGTTCTTATTCGTCCAATGGTCGCGCTTGCCAAAAATGCCGCTCAAGCCTTCCACCACGCGCTCGCCCACCACCCGATTCGGATTAGCCTGTTCAATCCGCGTCCATGCTGTCACGAGCACCTGGCCCACATTCTCCGTCACTTCACGAATGTCCCGCCACGCACACTTTTCCGGTATCACAAATGTATAATTCTCTTCCGCACGCGCAAACTCTTCATCCCCACCCGACTCCTCCAACGCCGCCCGATACTCCTCGTCATGCACATCGCTAATGCGCTTAAAAAACACCAACGGAAAAATATATTCCTTGTAGCCTGTCGCATTAATTTTGCCGCGCAATAAAACGGCCGCGCCCCACAACGATGCCTCTAACTCTTCCAATGTCATCATTTCAAAAGTCCCTCCTTCTTCAACAACGCGCGCAAATCCTCCGTCGCCGCCGCCACCTCAGCCCGCGCCGCCTCAAATGCCGCCCGAACCTCCGCATAACTGCGCACCGCCTCCGCATGATATTTCACATACTTGTTCACCGATAAATCATACCCATTCGCCGCAATCTCATCCACCCCCACCACGCGGCAAAAATCTTCCACATCCACCGCCCCCGCATAAAGCTCATACAGCCGCTCCACATTCTCCTCGCTCAACACATTCTGCGCACGCTTCTGCGTCATAATCTTCGAACCATCAATGATGATCACCTTCTTCACACGCTCCCGCGGCTTCACCCACCTCAACACCAAAAAACACGGCGATAAATTCGTCCCATAAAAAATGTTATCCCCCAGCGTCACCACCGCCTCAATCAAATCGCTCTCCACCAGCTTCTGCCGTATGCGCCCTTCCTCATTCCCACGAAATAACACACCCTGCGGTAACACCACCGCCATCCGCCCGCGCCCAGGCCGCATCGACTTCACCATGTGCTGTATCCACGCATAATCCCCACACGACGCCGGCGGCGTCCCCCAAATGTTCCGCCCATACGGATCGTTCGCCCACTTCTTCGCACCCCAATTCGCCAACGAAAATGGCGGATTGGCAATCACACAATCAAACGTCGCAAGCCCGCCGCCCTGCAAAATCCGTGGATCCCCCAACGTATCCCCTTGCAAAATGTGAAAGTCCGATGCCCCATGCAAAAATAAATTCATCTTCGCAATCGCCGCATTCATCGGATTCTGCTCCTGACCAAATATCCGACCAAACGACAACTTCGAATTCATCGTATGATGCACCGCTTCAATCAACATGCCACCCGACCCACACGCTGGATCATACACACGCTCCCCAGGCTGCGGATCCAATATCCGCACCAACAGCTTCACCACCGGCCGCGGCGTATAAAATTCTCCCGCCTTCGCCTTCGATTCATCCGCAAACTTCTTCAGCAAAATCTCATACGCATCACCCATCAAATCCGCTGAATAATCCTTGTTCCCCAATCGCCGCTGCGATAAATGTTCAATCAAATTCCGAAAACGCTCATCGCTGACAATCGTCTTATCCGTAAAATTCGCCGTCGAAAACGCACTCAATACCCCATACAACGTCTCCGGATTCGCCTGCTCGATGAGCCGCAATGCCTCCACAATCGCAGAACCCAAATTTTCGCCGCGCGTCCGAATATCTTCCCAATGGCACCCTTCCGGTATCACAAATAAATGCTGCTCTGGAAGTTGCGCATATTCTTCATCCCCACCCGATTCCGTCAGCGCATTTTGATATTCTTCATCCCACACATCCGAAAGACGCTTATAATACAAAAGCGGCGTGATATAATCCTTGAAACTCTCGTGCCCCACCGGACCCCGCAAATAATCGCACGCCTTGTAAATGAACTGATAAAGGTCCTGTGCATTCTTCATCACAGGTACTTCGCTTTTCGTCTCAACAATTTTCCGTGCCCGTGTCATCTTTTTCCCCCTTTCAACCTAAACGCTCTCCCGCCCGCGGCACTTTTGCCGCGAGCAACCCATCGCCAATCTATTCTCTTACCAACTTTCACGCCCTATATTATACCATATTCCGCGGCAGATTTCAACCACAACCACCAAAAATCTTTCTCACCCCACCCCGCGGCACTTCTCCTCCCTTCCCCTTCATCCCAGCACCTCCCCGCCATCCTTTTGGCTAGTTCTTACACCCGTTCCTTTGACAACAAAAATCTCCATACCCTTCATCCTCCTATATGAAAAAAATCAAGAAACACATATTTACCCGGCCCTAAACCTGTGCGATGTTCAATCATTTGATTCTTTCTCATCAGCACAATCAATCGACTCGCCCCACGCCGAGAAAGACCGCACGTTTCAGCGACAACCGCCTCACCAAATGCATTCTCCAACCCAACCTCCGCATACAATTTTTCAATATTCTGCCGCGTCGGTTGACTCACACCAAGCCCCGTCCAAAACGCTTCTATGCGCACTTTTTCATCCCCATTGCGCACTTTTTCATCCCCCATGCGCACTTTTTCTCCCCCATTGCGCACTTTTTCATCTCCCTCCGCCTCCACCGGCCGCCCAACTCTCAACCCCCTTCCGCAAAAAACTTTCTCACCCCACCCCGCGGCACTTTCCAAACCTCCCAAACCTTCCAAACCTGTTTCATGTTCTACACGGTCAATCCCATCCCCTCACCCCGTGCCTTTCAAATGCGAAGCAAGCGGAGTCGTTAGCCGAAGCCTTTTGTTAGGCTCGGAGTTAAACCCCAATACGTCAGAAAAAATCCCACCACATCCATCCGTGTAAATCCGTGTCATCCGTGGCCCCCCCCCCCTTCAAAATCTTTATGTTCTTTATGT
>CAVGIZ010000172.1:0-4903 GCA_963629255.1 Anaerovoracaceae bacterium | reverse complement strand
CTTGTGTGGTAAAATGGGGGTAGTTGTAGGGTCTATATATGACGGAGGGGCTTATGGTGGGCCCCGGCGGAAGTCTCTTTTCGGAAAAATGAAAAAAGTGCGTACCGGTCGGGCTTCTCAAGTGTATAAAATAGTATGGAGGGAGCAATCGGGCTCCTTTCAAGTAAACAAATGAAAGGTAAAAAGTTATGAACGAAAATGAAGTTGGCGGCAAGAAGGAAGTTTATTGGAAGCGGTTTGTGCAGAAGTTAGGAAATATGCGGGTGATGCGGTTGATGGAAACGAGCGTGGCATCGGATCTGGATAAGAACATGACGAGCGCGATTGTGGAGGCGATATTGGAAGAGGATGCGGCGAGGTTGCAAGGTGTTGAGCAGGTGCTGTCGGAGGCAGAGGTGATTGTGGAGGCGTCGGTACAGTTGAAGGTTGCTTATTGGTATGCGCGGTGGTGGTATTTGGATATGGCGGAGAATAATTGGATGACGTCTGGCGGGATTCATGTGGATACGCGGAATTGGCAGAAGTTGATGTCGGCGTGGTGGCGGAATGCGTATGAGGAGACGAAGGAAGAGATTAAGAATGAATACGCGATTGGTCAGGAGGTGGCGCAGGCGATTCTAGCGCGTGAGACGTGAGGGCGCGGTGGAAGTGCCGCGGTGAGCTGGTTACAGCATTGATCTTTGACAATTGAATTTATGTGTGGGTGCGACCCAAGGTTTCGGGGGGCGGCGCCCCCCGCTCCCCCGCGAAGGTTGGACAGGCTTAGGGGCGAAAGCAACGTTTGGGGTATTTAGGTGGATTTGGTTGAGATAATTAATCAAAATAGGGGATTGACCTAGAAAAAAAAAATATGCTATAATAGGTGGCATCTTAGGTGGATAAGGTTCGTTTGGCTGGGGCTGGGCGAGCGGAAGTCCAATAAAACAAAGAGGTTATAGAAATGAAGCATATTTTGCTGAAGAGTGCCGCGATGGTCGCGGCGGTGTTGATGGGCTCGATTGCGTGGGCCGAGGCGGTTCGGGTGTATGTTGCGCCGGATGGGACGGGCGATGGGTCGAGCTGGGAAAGTGCCGCGGGGTTTGAAGATGCGATGGCGGCATTGGGGACGAAGGGGTCGACGACGTATGAGGCGGAGGTTGAGATTTGGATGAAGGAGGGCGTTTACACGAAGACGGCCGATTCGGCGGTGTATACGATTCCGGCGAAGAGTTCGGTTGTGATTCGCGGCGGATTTGCTGGGACGGAAGGAAGTGCCGCGGAACGTGAGGCTGGAAAATACTCGACGATTGATGGCGCGGATACGTATAAGACGTTTATCGTGAACAATACGGGGGCGCTCGAGATTGAGCGGATGGTGTTTATGCGGAGTCTTGAGAGGGGGCTTTCGAAGACGGGGACCGGGAGTTTGACCTTGAAGGATTGTCGGTCGACGGCGAATGGTGCGATAACTGCTTCATCTGGGTATGGTCCGAGTTTGGCTGGGCGTGGTGCGTACATTGAGGGGAATGCGAGTGTGACGACGGTGAAGGTGGAGAAGTGTCTATTTGATGGGAACATTGATAAGAAGGTGTGGTATCGAGCGGGGGATGGTTATGGCATGTATATGAAGAATTTGAAGAACGCGGCAGTTGTGGATTGTTCGTTTGTGACGAACGGGAATACGTTTGCGACGACGTCTTCGGGGGCGCAGAGTAGTACGACGACGTTTGTGGTGGAGAACGTGAAGCTGGCGATGACGAATTGCAGCTTTGTTGCGAATACGACGTTTATGGGGTCAAGCGGGGCGGTGACGACGCTTTCTGGGAATTGCGATGGGAGCACGATTGATCATTGCGTGTGGAAGGGCAATCGCGTTGTTGTGGGTGGCGGCGAAGTGAAAGGCACTGGGCGTGGACTTGGATTGTTGAATGTGTCGCTTAAGAGTCGGGCTCAGGTGGTGGACATTACGAGTTGTACGTTTGCGTATAATATCTGTTCGTCGTTTTATTGTGCGGGCGGAATGAATGTGATAAGCGGGACGGCGAATGTGAAGGATTCGATTTTTTATGGGAATGTGATTTCAACGAAGTCGGAGGCAGGAGAGAATGATGTGATGGTGACGACGGCGAATGGCGTGGCGAATCTTTCGTATACGCTTTTGGACCATGTGCCTGCGACGGCGACGTGTGAGAATTTGGTGATTGGGACGCCGAATTTTGTGACGCTGCTTGAGGATTTCTTGGCGTGCATTGACAAGGAAGGGGCGACGTATCCGAAGGTGGATTTGGATGTTAAAAAGATGAACTTCAAGACGGATGAAGCGACGTTGGAGAAGTTGCTGAATCTTGATGTGCACTGCAAGTCGACGGGCGGGTATTACAAGAATGATGGGGTGCTTTATACGGATGCGACATCGTCGTCGTATGCGATTGACACGGGCGATCCGGAGAGTGCGTATGGGAATGAAGGCGCGCCGAATGGTGGGCGAATTAATTTGGGTGTGTATGGGAACACGGCGGAGGCGGCGAAGTCGTTTGTTGGGCAGCCTACGGTTTCTGCGGATGATATTGAGGTTGAATGGTTGAATGGATATGTGCAGCCGAAGATGTCGGTGTCGATTGGGGGAACGGACGAGTATAACGCGACGGTGGAGATTTATATGAGCGTGAATGGTGGAGAATATGAAAAGGTGGTCGCGGCGAGCGGGGTGCGTAGTGGTGATAGCTTGGAGGGGTTGTATCCGGATTGGTTGACGGACGGTGGGGCCATTAATGTGAAGGTTGTGGTGAAGGCGTATGGGGTTGAGGATCTTGTCGTGAATAAGTCGTTTACGATTGAGGGGGCGGTGCCGAATTGGATTGGCAAGGGTGGTGACGCGGCAAAAATTATTCACGTGCGCGAGGGGGCGACGGGCAGGAAGGATGGGACGAGTTGGAGTGCGGCGTATGATTCGTTTGCGGATGCGATGTTGGCGTTGACGAAGGAACGCAATGAGATTTGGATTGCGGGGACGAATGTGCTGACGAAGAGTATGGGCACGCCTTCGTATGGTTTTGCGTTGACGGTGCGCGGCGGATTTGATGGGACGGAGAATTCGATTGAGGAGCGCAAGGATGGTGTTGTTTCGGGGGTTGATGGTGCGTTGAATTATCCGACGTTTGCGGTGAATTGTTCGAGCACGGTGACGGTGGAGCGTGTTCTTTTGACGCGCAGTTATTATCAGGGGTTGAAGAAGACGGGGAATGGGAATTTGATTTTGAAGGATTGCCGTTTGTTGTTGAATGGCATTGCGTATGCGGGTGGGCTGAATGGGCGCGGCGTGTATATGATTGGTAATTCGGGGGTGACGGAGGCGAGGATTGAGAATTGCCGCATTGAGGGGAATACGGATGAGAAGTATGTGAATGACGCGGGGTATGGATTTGCCATGTATTTGGAAGGGCTGAAGAATGCGGCGGTTGTGGATACGCTCGTTTTGACGAATGGGTATCGTGTGGGGATTCAGCGGAAGGGGTCGCGGACTGTTGCGGGTGGGGCAATGTATGTGAAGAACGCGAAAGTGGCGGTGACGAATTGTCAGTTCATTGGCAATGCGGTTTATTCGAATGGCGGGGCGATGATGAACTTCGAAGAGAATTGTGATGGGAGTGTATTTGACCATTGCTTGTGGGCGTTCAATCGCGATACGAGGTCGAGTGGGTACACGGAAGGAACGGGTATCGGTATGTTTAAAGTGAATATGAAGACGGCGACGCAGGCGGTCACGCTTGAGAATTGTACGGTGGCGTATAATTTGAGCGGTGCGACGATGGGTGCTTCGGGCGTGAATGCGATGAAGGGGATTATGAATATTCATAACTCGATATTGTATGGCAATATGTGCCCCGCGGCAAATACGAATGACAACGAGGTGATGGTGCATGATACGGCGAACGCGGCGATTAATATTTCGTATACGCTGATGGATCATGAGCCGACGGGGGATGGTATTACGTGCGAGAATTTGGTGGTTGGCGTGCCGCAGTTTGTGACCTCGCTTGATGCGTTCCTTGATTGCATCAACGTGACGAACAAGGAGACGCAGATTGCGTTCCCGAAGGTGGATGTGGATCAGAGGGATATGCGGTTCAAGGATGTGGCGCTGACGTATGAGACGATGGCGAATGTTGACATGCATTCGTTGTCGCGGGCGGGGTATTATAAGAATGATGGGCTGAAGTATATGGATGCGAAGGTTGGGTCGCCGGCGGTGGATGCGGGGGACCCGGCGAGTGATTTTACGAAGGAAGGTGCGCCGAATGGGCATTGTGTGAATTTGGGGTTCTATGGGAATACGGCGCAGGCGGCCCTTTCGAAGGGTGGGTTCTGTTTGAGGATTCAGTAGGAGATTTAACTCCGAGCCTAACAAAAAGCTTCCGCTAACGCGTTCGCTTGCTTCGCGAGGAGTAGGCATTAGGATGTTTGGAGGTTTACCAAAAGCTTGCGCTTTTGGCACAGGACAAGGGTGCGGAATTGGTCAAGCACAGCTTGACCATCAGGGCTAGGATGCGGCACTTTTGGGGGCGATGCTTGGGGGCGATGGGCGCGGCAGATTTTTTATAATTTTGCATTTTCCCCCTTGACAGCGGACAAAAAAAAAAAATGCTATAATATGCGTTATTGAAACTCTTAAAAGGTTAAGCTACTATGAAAACACCAATGTTTACTAGGGTTTGCGCAATTCTTGCGATTGGCGCGGGGGTTGTTTTTGCCGCGAAAGCGGAGGTCAAGTGGACATACGAGAACAATGTCCTGACGGGAATTGCCGCGGATGGTGAGACGGCGATGCAGTTGAATTTGACCGATGACGGCGTTCTTTCGAAGAAGTCGGCGGGGACGCAGAAGGTGATTGATTTGAGTTCTGATGCGATGCCGAGTGGGACGC
>CAVGIZ010000171.1:0-4910 GCA_963629255.1 Anaerovoracaceae bacterium | reverse complement strand
CTGGTCGAGTTCGTCGCGTTTGGCGGCCTTTCGGTCTCGCTCCCGGGCGAATCGTTGCATGCTCTCGTGTCTCTTGCACGCGAGTCATCGCACAATACGGCGTCGTCGGAATACCGACTCCTTGTCTTGTGCGCGCCTCGCGGCAATAGGCCCGAACTGTATGCGCCTATCGCCCTTAGCTCGACACTCAACGCCGTCGCCCTGCTCCTCATTCTGATTCTTGTCGTATGGGTGCGAATCGTATTGAATCTTTTCGCGGCAAAAATGTTGTCACTGGGTATTGCAACGCGGTCAGGAATGTGGTATAATATGTGGCATGAAATGTTTAGCAAGTTTAGAAGGTTTAGAAGAGATGACAAAAGGATTTCCAGATTGGGCGAATGCGAATGTTGAGATGTTCGCGAAAGAACTGCCGCGGATATTGGAGGCGGCGGAGGCGGCTGTTGCGGCGATTGAGGCGAAGGTGTCGCCGAGTTATGAGGAGCTTGTGTGGGGGCTTGATGATGCGACGAGGGAGTTGTGGCAGACGTGGGGGATGGTGGGTCATTTGTTGGGGGTGGCGAACACGGAGGAGTTGAGAAAGCTGGAGGAGGAATTTCAGCCGCGAGTGGTGGCGTTTTCGTTGCGGGTGGGGCAATCGAAGAAGATTTACGAGGCGGCGAAGGGGCTATTGGGGAAGATGGGGGCTGATGCGGGTGTGCGGCGGCGGATATTGGAGAAGATGGTGCAAGGGGCGGAATTGGCTGGCGTTGGATTGGATGGAGAGAAGAGAAAAAAGTTCAATGAGATACAGGCGAAGGTGGCACGGCTTTCTGCGGACTTTGCGAATGCGGTCATAGATGCGACGACGCCGGACATTGCGGATGCGGTGTATGTGGAGGCGATGAAGCATAATCCGGACAGGGGCGTGCGTGAGGCGTTGTATCGGAAGAGGTCGACGCGGGCGGCGGAGGTGAATGCGCCGCGGATACCGGAGATTTTGGCGTTGAGGAAAGAATGTGCCGCGCTTTTGGGGTATGGGAATTATGCGGAGTTGTCGCTCAAGTCGAAGAGTGCGCCGTCGGTTGAGGCGGTGATGAAGATGATTGATGAATTGGATGTGGCGACGGAGGAGGTTGCGAAGAAGGAGGCGGCGGCGCTCGGGGCGGATGTGGCGCCGTGGGATGTGACGTATTTGGCGGAGCGGTTGAGGGAGAAGACGTATGCGTATTCGGAAGATGAGTTGAAGAAGTATTTTGAGTTTGAGGAGGTCTTGGCGGGGCTGTTTCGGTTGGTGAAGTTTTTGTTTGGGGTGGATGTGAAAGAGGTGAAGGAGAAGCCGAGCGTGTGGCACAAGGATGTGAGGTTTTTTGCGGTTGAGGAAGGTGGGAAGAGGATTGCGCATTTTTATTTGGACCCGTATGCGCGGCCGGGGACGAAGCAGGGCGGGGCGTGGATGAATGAGTTTCGGAATCGGTCGGTGAGGGGGAAGGGAGAGGGGGCGGTGTTGCCGCTGGCGGTGGTGGTGTTGAATCAGAAGGCGCCGGATGAGAATGGGAAGACGTTGATGCCGATGAGAGAGGTGGAGACGTTGTTTCATGAGTTTGGGCATGCGTTGCAGTGTATGTTGACGCGTGTGGATGAGGAAGATGCCGCGGGGATTAATTTGGTGGAATGGGACGCGGTGGAGGTGGCGAGTCAGTTCATGGAGAATTGGTGTTTGGATGAGCGGACGGGGATTCGTGTGCCGGAGGAGTTGAAGGCGAAGGTGAAGGCGGCGAAGAATTTTCGGGCGGCGACGGCGTGTCGGAGGCAATTGGCGTTTGCGAAGACGGATATGGAGTTGCACCTCGCGGGGGGTTCGATTGAGGCGAACGAGCTGAAGGAGAAAAACTTCGCGCACTTTGGATTGCCGTTTGTGAAGGAGGATCGGTTCTTGTGCGCGTTCACGCATATTTTTGCTGGAGGGTATGCCGCGGGGTATTATGGGTACAAGTGGGCGGAGGTGATGAGTGCGGATTTGTTTGGTGCGTTTGAGGAGGGTGGGATGCACGATGAGGCGCAAATAAAGGGGTTGGGCGCACGTTACCGTGAGACGATTTTGGCGATGGGTGGAAGCCAGAATGCGCTCGAGGTGTTCAAGTTGTTTCATGGGCGGGGTCCGGAAATTGCCGCGCTCATTCGGCAGATGGGATTGAAGTGAGGAAGGGCGCGGAAAAAGTTTTTTCATTTTGTTCCCCACAAGCGCGGCGAAATATGGTATAATATCATTCATCTAAGTTTTCAACTCTACAAATCATTCTAACGAAGGAGACATAAAAGATGCATATTAGTGCAAGCAGAAGAGGGTTCATTAAGGGCCTTGCGGGTTTGGCGGCGGTTTCGGCTGGCGGCTGTAAGATGTTCACGTGCGGCGGGCATGACAAGATTCGCCTCGCGGCGGTTGGCATTTGGGGCAAGGGCTTTTCGGACTGGATGCCGATGGTGCAGTCGGGTTTGGCCGAGATTGTGGCGTTTTGCGATTGCGATCGTGATACGCTTGAGCAGGTGGCGATGCACGAGGATTTCAAGGCACTTGGCATTGACATTTCGAAGATTCCGTTCTACACGGATTATCGCCGGCTTTTGGATGATGCGGACAAGCTTGGCATTCAGGCGATGACGGTTTCGACGACGGACCACACGCATGCGCCGATTGCGATTCGCGCGATGAAGATGGGCATTCACGTGTATGTGCAGAAGCCGCTTGTGCGTACGTTGTGGGAACTTAACTACTTCAAGCAGACGGCGAAGGATAATGGCGTTGTGACGCAGATGGGCAACCAGGGCAGCTCGCTTGAGGGTTTCCGCCGCGGTGTTGAAGTGTTGCAGTCGGGCATTTTGGGCGATGTGAAGGAAGTGCACGTGTGGACGAACCGTCCTGTGTGGCCGCAGGGCGCGAAGGCTGGTGCGACGACGCTTGGTAAGGGCGATAAGATTCCGAAGAATCTTGATTGGAATGCGTGGCTGGCGACGGCGAAGAAGCGTCCGTTCAAGGGTGAATATGTGAAGGGCTCGAAGGGTTATGATCCGTGGGGCATTTGCAAGAATGTGTATCATCCGTTCAGCTGGCGCGGGTTCTTTGACTTTGGTTGCGGCGCGTTTGGCGATATGGCGTGCCACACGATGAACCTTCCGTTCCGTGGGTTGGAGCTTGGGATTGTGACGAAGGCGGAGCTTGCGTTCATTGAGGACAAGAGCGACATTGCTTTCCCGATGCGTTCGACGGTGAAGCTGACTTACGCAGAGCGTGAATCGGCGGTGCGTCCGGGCGTGAAGCTTCCGGAAGTGACGCTGTTCTGGTATGATGGCAAGCAGTTGCCGAGCCCGGATTTGATGCCGCAGGTTGTGGCGGCGCAGGGCAAGGTTCCGGAGACGGGCTGCGTCATTATTGGCACGAAGGGGCTCCTTTGCTCAACGAACGATTACGGCGGGGACAGCTTCATTGCGCTCAAGGATGAGAAGACGGTGCAGAACATCAAGGATCATCCGGCGTGCAAGGAAATTGCGCACACGATTCCGTATCGCGGCGATTCTGTTGCGGGCCAGGCGAATGGTCCGGGCGCGGCGGCTGTTTCTGCGAATGGTCAGTATATTGAATTCTTGGACGCGATCAATGGCAATGGGCCGGTGTTCAGGGAGACGGGTTCGCGTTGCTATTCGGACGTCGATTATTCGATTCCGATTATGGAGAGCATTTTGGTTGGTGTCACGGCGCAGCGCGTGGGAGGCATCATTAACTGGGATTCGAAGAACCAGATTTTCGAGGAGGACAAGGCAAACGACTTCCTTGAACCGTACATTCGTCGGGGTTTCGAGTTCTAAGTTTCAAAAAGGATCTAGAGAGTGGATGCGGGGCAGGCCGAAAGGTTTGCCTCGTATTCTTTTTGGCGCGGCACTTTTTTGCGCTTGCATTTCCGCCGAGGATATGGTATAATACAGGCATGAAGGTGAAATGTGTCGTTCTAATATTGGCTTGCGCAGGCACTCTTTTGGGAGCTCGCGCAAAGGATGAAATGTATTGTATTATTGACCTTTCGGCGGGGCCTAAGGCTACGGTGTATCCGGTCACTTATGTCAAGGAGACTCCGCGCGAGGGATGGGGCGCAGACGTCTATAAGACCTCGAAACTTGTTCTCAAGCGTGTTGAGTCCGGCACATTCATTGCGGGTGAGGACCAGACGAATGAGGCTCACCGCGTCAAAATTACGAAGCCGTATTACCTTGGAATTTACGAAGTCACACAAAAGCAGTGGGCGCTTGTGATGGGTGGGAATCCATCGGAGCATCGCGGCGATATGAAGCCTGTTGAGAATGTATCGCATGGCAGTGTGCGGGGGCATGACACGGGGTCAGGCTGGCCAAAAAGTGCCGCGGTCGATACGGATTCGTTCCTTGGGCGGCTGAGGGCGCGGACTCAGGTGGAAAGGTTTGATTTGCCGACGGAGGCGCAATGGGAATATGCGTGCCGAGCGGGGACGACGAACTATTTCAGCTATGGAGAAAATGCCGATGCCGCCTATATGTGGACGGATCAAGGGATGGCGGGCGAGCAGGTTGTCGGGACGAAGAAGCCGAATTCCTGGGGCTTTTACGATATGCACGGGAACGTTTGGGAATGGTGCACCGATTGGGATGGTGGTGAACCGAGTTATGGTACCGACCCCAAAGGACCTGACTCGGCGGCCTTTCGTGTTTTTCGCGGCGGAAGTTGGTTTATGAGTGCGGATGATTGCTATTCGGCGAGGCGCGGCAGTTTTTATTCGGCTGGAATCACAGCCTATTATGGCTTCCGTCTTGCGCTAAATTAAAGGGTAACCGCGGCAGTTTTCCAGGGGAGAAAATGGTCGGGAGAGGGGGTTTCTTTGGGTGGGCGAAGGGGTTTTTATGGG
>CAVGIZ010000170.1:0-4943 GCA_963629255.1 Anaerovoracaceae bacterium | reverse complement strand
GGGGCGGCGCCCCCCGCTCCCCCGCGTTGGTTGGACAAACTTAGTGGCGGATGATAATATCAAGCCAGGGACAGTGGTTAGACGGTGCGCCCCCGCGTTGGTTGTGCGGGGCTTTTGTGGTGGAAGCAAGGATGGACGCATTTAGGTGGGTTTGGTTAGGTTGCTTACGCGGAGGGGGGGGGAGGTGGTTGTGTAGAATGTTTTGGGGAGGGGATTGAAAGTTGGGCGGGAATATGGTATAATATGGGACGTTAGTTGAGAAAGGTTAGAAGCCAAAGTTATGAAGAGATTATTGACGATACAGGATATTTCGTGCGTGGGACAATGTTCGACGACGGTCGCGTTGCCGCTTGTTTCTGCATGTGGGGTTGAATGTGCGATTTTGCCGTGTGCGGTGTTGTCGAATCATACGGGTGGGTTCAAGAGTTGGACGTTTGCGGATTTGACGGGGGAGCTTGGTAAGGTTGAGGCGAAGTGGAAGGAGTTGGGGATTCGGTTTGACGCGTTTTACACGGGGTATGTGTGTGAGAGTCAGATTGAGCCGATTTTGTCCATCTTTCGGAGTTGTGCGAAGGAGGGTGCGTTGCGGGTGGTGGATCCTGCGATGGCGGACAATGGGAAGTTGTATGCGGGTTTCGCGGCAGATTTTCCTAGGAAGATGGCGAGGCTGTGTGAGGGTGCGGATTGGATTTTGCCGAACTTGACGGAGGCGGCATTTTTGGTTGGGGAGGAGCCGAAGCTCGCGGGGTATACGAAGGGCGAGATTGAGGGGTTGATTGGGAAGTTGCATGGGATTGGTGCGAAGGGGGTTGTGCTGACGGGGGTGTCGTTTGAGGCGGGGCTTTTGGGGAGTGCGATTAGTGATGGGAAGGAGATTGTGTATGATTTCAATGAGCGGTTGGAGAGGATGAGTCATGGGACTGGGGATGTGTTTGCGTCGGTGTTTGCTGGGGCTTTATTGAGGGGGAAGAGTGCGGTGGAGAGTGCGGCGTTGGCGGCGGATATTGTGTGCGCGGCGATTCGTGCGACGGAGGATGAGCATTGGTATGGGGTGAGTTTTGAGAAGGCGATCCCGGAGTTGGTTGTGGCGTTTGAGGGGTAAAAAGTAAGTAAGAAAGTAAGCAAGATAATAAGCAAGATAAATGGATGAGGGAAAGATGAAGACGGCGTTTGTGACAGGTGGGGCTGGGTTCTTGGGGAGCCATTTGTGTGAGCGGCTTTTGGCGGATGGGCTGCGGGTGGTGGCGGTTGATAATTTGTATACGGGGGCGCGGCGGAATGTGGCGCATTTGATGGGGAAGGCGGAGTTTACGTTGATTGAGGCGGATGTGTGCGAATTGGGGATTGACGCGGAGGCGTTGAAGGGATTTGGGCCGTTTGATGAGATTTACAATTTGGCGTGTCCGGCGTCGCCTGTACATTATCAGGCGCGGCCGACGTTTACGACGATGACGTCGATTAAGGGCGTGATGTTGTGTTTGGAGTTGGCGAAGCGAGATGGGGCGGTGATGCTGCATTGTTCAACGAGTGAGGTGTATGGGGACCCGGCGGTGCATCCGCAGGTGGAAGGGTATTGGGGGAATGTGAATACGATTGGGGTGAGGTCGTGTTATGATGAGGGGAAGCGGGTGGCGGAGACGTTGCTTGCGGATTATGTGCGGACGTATGATGTGGACGCGCGGATGGTGAGGATTTTCAATACGTATGGGCCGCGGATGCATCCGCAAGATGGGCGGGTGATCTCGAACTTTATTATGCAGGCGTTGAGGGGCGAGGATTTGACGGTGTATGGGGATGGGTCGCAGACGCGGTCGTTTCAATATTGCACGGATTTGATTGAGGCGTTTCGGCGGTATGTGAAGGTGCCGAAGGCGCGGGTGCGGCAGTTTTTCAAGGAGGCGGGGCTGGGGGCGCCTGTCATCAATACGGGCAATCCGGGGGAATATACGATCAAGCAGCTTGCGGAAAAGACGCTTGCGATGATTCCAGAATCGACGTCGAAGATTGTGTATCATCCGCTCCCCGGGGATGACCCGAAGAAGAGGAAGCCGGATATTACGCTTGCGAAGGCGTTGCTCGATTGGGAGCCGCGCGTGCCGCTGGATGAGGGCTTGGCGCGGACCATCAACTATTTCAAGGAGGAAACAAAATGAAAGATCTGAAGGAAGCTTATAAGACGATTGAAGCCGACCACTTTGCGCCGGCGATGGAGATTTCGTTCATCAATGGGGCGACGCGGCAGACGTTGCATTACGAGAAGGTGACGTGGAACGTGGGGGGCGAGGAGAAGGGTTTGCGGTATGGTGAGAATCCGGGGCAGGAGGCGGCGCTGTATCGGCTGGTGAATGGGAACTTTGTTTTGGGTGATGTGCAATTGTTGCAGCCGGGGCGTTATTTGGCGTCGGTGCCAGAGTTGTTGCAGAGCGGGAAGCATCCGGGTAAGACGAATGTGACGGACACGGATAACGCGCTTAACATTTTGAGGTATTTGATGGACAAGCCGTGCGCGGTGATTGTGAAGCATAACAATCCGTGCGGGGTTGCGACAGGTTCGACTTTGGCGGAGGCGTACTTCCGTGCGAATAAGGCTGACCGGCTCGCGGCGTTTGGTGGGGCCATTGCGCTTAATCGCGAGTGTGATGTGGAGACGGCGAAGCTCATCATTCAGAATTATGCGGAGGTGGTTGTCGCGCCAGACTTCTTGCCGGGCGTGATGGACCTCTTTGCAACGAAGAAAAACTTGCGCGTCTTCCGCATTCGCAATATGGCGCGGTTGACGGAATTTGTCGCGAAGCACGTGATTGATTTCAAGAGTTTGATTGATGGTGGAATTGTTGCGCAGACGTCGTTTAGTGCGAACGCGCGGAAGAAGGAAGATTTTATGCCGGCGTTTTGTCATCGCAAGATTACGAACAAGGCGACGGGCGAAGTGACGTATGAGGACCATGCCATCAAGAGGCTGCCGACCGAGAAGGAATATGAGGACCTCATTTTTGGGTGGCTCGTTGAAGCGGGCGTGACGTCGAATTCGGTGTTGTATGTGAAGGATGGCGTGACGGTTGGGATTGGCACGGGCGAACAGGATCGCGTGGGCGTTGCCGAAATTGCGCGCGATAAGGCGTACACGAAGCATGCGGACTGGATTGCGTGGGAGACGTATGGCAAGCCGTTCAATGATTTGCGGCTGGCGTTTGGCGAGGAAGATGGCGCGAAGAAGCAGGCGGCGATTATGGAACAGACGCGAGCGGAGCGCGGCGGTTTGCCGGGCTGCGCGATGGTTTCGGACGCATTCTTCCCATTCCGCGATGGAGCGGAAGTTGGCATTCGCGAAGGCATTACGTCCATCGTCCAGCCTGGCGGGGCGATTCGCGATTGGGACGTCATTGATTGTTGTAACGATGCGAATGTGGCGATGGTTTACACGGGCCAGCGCAGCTTCCGGCACTAAGGGGCGCGGCACTTTTCATACAAAGAAAGGAGATTTGTCATGGCTGATTATAAGAGTTTGCTTATGGAACACTTGGAGCAGCTGGATATCAAGTTTACTGATTTGGATGAGTATGTGCTTCGCGTTTCTTATACGGGTGATAACTTGAAGACGATTCCAATCACCATTTATTTTGATGAGGAAGGCGAACCGATTGTCCAGATGAAGTGTTGGAGTATTACAAGCTTCAAGGATGAAAAGTTTGATAGCGGGGTTGCCGTTTGCAATGAGCTCAACAAGCGGTTCCGCTGGGTTTGCTTTTATTTGGATGACGATTGCGATGTGGTTGCGATGCTTGATGCGTATTTTGATGAGGAAAGCTGCGGCAGTATTTGCACGCGGCTTATTCACCGCATGGTTAGCATTATTGATGAAGCGTATCCCACTTTGATGGAAACGCTTTGGAGCAAGAAGGACGACCACGGTCTGTACGACTAAATCCGCGGCGAGCGCGGCAGTTTTTTATGACACAAGAGAATAGTCAGCGCGTCAACTTCTTGAAGTTTGTTTGCGCGGTTTTGATTGTGTGCATTCATTGTGGATGGGCGGCTAAACCTTGGTTTGGCTGGTCCGTGGGTGACCCTTGGAGTTTATCTTGGATTGCGAATCAATCGTTATTTTGCCGCGGGCTTGCACGGATGGCGGTTCCATTCTTTTTTCTTTGTTCGGGATATTTTCTTGCGAAGCATTTGGGGACGAAGGAGGAATGGGGCGCGGCAGTTTTGAAACGTGTTCGGACGCTGGGTGCGCCCTTCATTATTTGGGTGGTTCTGAGCGCGATTTTGATTCCGCTGGGCGTGCGTTTTGTACAAGATGTTTGTGCGGGGAATTTAGCGTGTCCAGCCTCTGCGGCATTTCTTCGGAAGTTTAATTGGCTGAACTTTGTTTATGGATTTTGGCATCTCAATCCTGTTGCGCCATTTTGGTATTTGAAATCGCTTTTCTTTTTTGTTTTGATTGCGCCCTTGATTGCGTTTTGTGTGAAGAAGTTGGGTTGGGTGTGGTTGCTATTTTGTTTTGTTTTGAGTATCCTTTATTACCTAACGACATCTTCCGTGATGATGAGACGGCTCTTCTATTGGATTTGTTCTTTGCGGGGGTTGTTTTATATTTCAGTTGGGATTTATATTTATAACAAGAAGAGTATCACGATTCCTTTTCGATGGGGGCGGGTCGTTTGTGCGCTTATTGCACTTGCACTCATTGTGATTAAATTGGTTCTAAAGGCTCAGAACTATGGGACGTACTCGAAGATGGTTGAGGAAGCGGCTGTTCCATTTATCATTTATGTGGTTTGGAGTTTAGTCCCCGCGAGAAATCTGCCGCGTTGGATGGCGAACATGTCGTTTCCAATTTATTTGATGCATATGAGCTTATTTGTTTGTATTGATCCACTTTGCAACCTACTTCACATTGCCAAAGGGACATCCTTCACGTTGAGTTTTGTTCGTCTTTT
>CAVGIZ010000169.1:0-5018 GCA_963629255.1 Anaerovoracaceae bacterium | reverse complement strand
TTCGGCAGGACTCGCACCCGCCGGCGTACTCGTGTACGCCAAGTGGTGCGAAGGACGCCGAAATCGCCCGCATAGGAATGGGGAGTACCGTTGCCCCGAACCGAAGTGCACGTTTACACACCAGCCCAATCTGCCGCACACCCACACTCATCATCAACAAATTCGGTAAACAACAAATCATCTAAGAAAGGAACAAACAAAATGAACAAGAAAATGAAAAACAAGAGAGAGACCACCAAGGTCTATCCCAACCCAGGCGATATGCCACAGGACATCCTCAACGTCCCAGGCTTCGTCTCGGGCCTCATGAACTATACGCTCCGCACCGCGCCGTATCCAAACGAGGTCCTCGCCTTCTCAGGCGCACTCACCATGCTCGCCCACCTCTCCGGCCGCAACTTCCGCGACGCCCACAACCTGAGGACCAACCTCTACCTCCTCGCGCTCGCGGACTCTGGCGTCGGCAAGGACTACCCGCGCAAAGTCAACCTCAACCTCGCCACAAGCCTCAACATCATGCCCACCATGGCGGACCGCTTCGCCTCCGCTGAAGGCCTCGAGGACGCACTCCTCATCCACCCCGTCAGCTTCTTCCAAGTCGACGAAGTGGACACACTTTTTGCCGCGCTCAACGAACGCAAGAAAGACGCCGCGCAAGAAAAAATCTACGGCGCTCTCCTCCAGTTCGCAACCTCGGCCGACACCACCTACGCCTTGCGCAAAAAGGCCATCGGCCAAAACGGCAACAAAGCAACCGCCTTCGAAATGGTGCGCGCACGCGGCATCCGCGAACCGCATCTCACCCTCCTCGGCAACGCGATTCCTAAGTACCTCTACGCGGCACTTTCCGAACGTTCCATGGAGAACGGCCTCATCTCTCGGACGCTCGTCCTCGAAGCAGGCCCACGCGGCGCGGCAGGCACGCCGCACATCGAGGCCTTCCCGACCGACCTCCTCGGCCAGGCCTATGCCCTCGTCCAGCGCGGCGGTTTTGAAGGCGTCAATTTGATGTCTCTTGCAAGCCCCGCCCAGCTGACGCTCGAGGACACACACGAACCCTACACCGTGCCCGACACGCCTGATGCGGCCACCCTGCGCATGCAAATCGTAGCCCAAGCCGAAGCCAATTATACCGCGGCCTCTTCCACAGCGGAGAAAGCCCTCTGGTCTCGCGCGGCAGAAAAGGCGGCCCGCCTGGCCTTGCTCTATGCGATTAGTGAAAACGTGAACGAACCGGTGATTACTCCAGCAGCCCTCACCTGGGGCTGGACCTTGTCCGACTTCGCCACGCGTAAAATGCTCTACAACGCAAGTGTGTATGTGCACAACAACGAATTCGACGCCCAACGCCAAAAAGTGATTCGCATCCTGACTGAGTACGACGGCAGTCTTCCTCACAGCGCACTCTTGCGAAAGATGAAGATTGATTCCGATGCTTTTCGGAAAGTGATTAACACGATGCTCGAAAGCGAGGAACTGGTAGCCGAATCGATTGATGGGAAAGGTGGTGGTGTCAACTATCAGTTAGCCGACTGAGCTAACTTTTCACTACTTTTCACCTAATCAGGGGTGAAAAGTTAGGAGGAGATATGTAATATTAATATAGATAATATATATATTTGTTGTTATATATCTCTTCTATTCTCTTTCTTTTCACCAATTCCCCCCCCCCCCCATATATAAAATCCTGTGTGTACTAGGGTGAAAAAGGTGAAAAGTTAGGAAACAAGCTTATAACATACAAAACATTATGTTGTTCTAAACAATTTACAAACTTATCAACTCGTAACTTTTCACCCCCCTAGTAAAAACAAGGTGAAAAGTTGTGAAGAGTTACGTCCAAAACTCCCCCATCGCACCATCAATCTCCCTTAAAAATCCGTCCACATTATGCATAATGTGGAGGAATTTATCATTCACTTTTTATGGATTGTGAAAGTCTGATTGGCCTTATTTTATTGGGGATGGTGATGTTTCGTCCCACTTTTCATGAAAAGTGGGACGAGATTTTATGCACAAAATCTGCCGCGGAGCCCCTCCAAATCCGCCGCGGAAGCCACAAACTTATGGTCGTAACCTTGCGAACTTACGCGGAAAATCTGCCGCGCTCCCCCACCTAAAATCCCCCGCGGAGAAAGCGGATAAGCTTAGCACTCGTTATAAAATGGCATATCCATTAGTCCAGCCAATCCAAATCTAACTTTTATCAGGTCACCTTGGTTTGAAACATTAGAAGTCGGCGAAACTGGACGCGGAAGCATCTTCAAAAATCCAAAATAACTATAAGGTCGTCCAAAGAAATACTTATGTCCATCCTTTTGATAAGCATTCCCAATGGGCCTCATCAAATGATCACGCGCACTATCTAACTTACGCATTTGTCGCTCGCAATCAATCGATGGATTTTTAAGTACCGCGGGAAAGGCATTAACCCAACACCTACCATCCTTGGAAATAATTCCCGCACACATAAAACCAACACCCTTCGACACCATACGCAAAACAAAGCGATTACATACCAAATTATACACCGAGTCCGAACACTCCTTTTTAAACACAGAAGATCCGCGTTTCATTCGCCTTACAAAATTGTCGCGCTCCTGACGCAACTTATTTATATGCCGCTCAATTGTCTCGCGACGAATACGAACTTTCCCTTCGAAACTAATTTGATTCCCAAGAAAGCTCACCCACGGTGCCACATTCTTTTCCCCAACCGCGGCACTTTTCCACGCGAAAGGACCTTTCGTCTTAAGCCTATAGTACTTACGCCCATACACAAACCCATCACATGGTGCCTTATGGATAGGAAGAAGCTTTTGCTGAGCAAGTTGAAGATAACGCGCCATCACCGCGGCACATTTACTTTTCTCAGTATGAGCAATAATCATATCATCACAAAAACGAACATAGAAAAGATGTTCATCCGCACCATCTTGCACTGCCTGATCCACATCCGTCAAGAACATATTAGCAATCAACGGCGAAAGAGCCCCACCCTGAGGAATCCCCAAGCGCAAATCAGTAGCCAACATCCCATCATATAACTCTTGAAGTACCTCTTTGGAAATACTTGCAACCCGCGACAATTTTGCCGCGACATCAGAATCATTCGTAGCCACACGTTGAGGATATTCATTTGCATTATAAGAGTTGAGATACGCTTCCAACACTTTTCTACCGCGTGAATCAACTGGTATCATACACCGTGTAGCAAATGCGTCATATACCCTTAAGACCTCCTGATGATTCAGGACATCAAAGAATTTTTGAATGTCACATTCCGCCACATAAACTTCCCCTTTATGCGCCTGCCGATACTGAACTAACTCTTTAATTGCCTTCTGATTGTTCATCTCAGGCGAAAGTCGAAATGAATAACACCGCGCATCCAACAAAGGATCAAATACATCCTTCAAATATTCAGAAGCCCCACGAATAATAATTCGATCTTCAACATTCTCATACGAGGCCAACATACGAAATTGATTTGACCCCTTCTCGATAAACTTCAACCGTGGTGGGACGAATTCGAATTTTCCATTCCGCACACGCGCTTGTACAGCTTCAACAAGCGCAAGCAAAGCCTTCCCCCAATCCGTTTCACAAAGTGTGCCGCGGTCTCGATACCCAAATACCGTCCGCTCAATCATAGCTGTAAAAACTGCCGCGGAGGAGCGCAACCTCTTGCGTTGCTTATATCTCGGCCTCGTCCATTTATTCCGCGGCGGAAGATACTTAGAGACGGCACATTTAATTATTTCTGCTGGTTGTTTTTCTCCTTTGAAGTGGGAGGCATAAAACTCAGCATCATGTCGCCGAGAAATCACGCGCACACGCCACTTAGCAAGCATCTTCACGATTCGCTCAAACGTGAAGTATTCATCAAAAGAAAGAGGAACGGATGCCACGGATTTATTATCATCAGAACTGGGATTTATCGCGCGAACCAATCCCATGTGGTCTTTATCGCGCTCGGATTGTATACACTGTATACTCATGGCACCCGCCCTCAAATTGAAATTCTTATCGCAATCAAGAAAACTTAGTCAATCGTTTGCACTTTACTTCGCTCTCTTACGAGTCCGCCTTTTAATTCTTCTGACTGGTTCACTCTCGCCCGTAAAAAAATCTGGTTGACACACACATAACGCCGAATCTGGTTGACGCACACATGACGCCGCCTGAACCGCCGCATCAAGATTCTCTGAAACACTCTTCTCCATATCCCAAGCAATCGCACCTTCCCCTTGCAACATCAAACATCCATCAGATGGCTTATCTCCAAGAGATGGCAAATTCCCAAGAAAAACAAAAACAGGATGATGCCCCTCACGCTTCAAATCTTCATGCGCCCCAGACCACGTTCCACTCTTAGTATCAACCCCCGACTGCGCAACAAAGCATCCATCCGCCATTGCATAAATGTATTTGTTACGCTCCATTGCAACGATTGAATATTTGAAAGGCTTAGCTTCTGGATCAAACGCGGAGAACAGCAACGTATTCCCCGATGCCAACGCTTCGCGCGTTTCGGACTCTAAACTCCGCTTCATCAAATCACATGGCAATGCACCAACAACTTGACCCCCACAATCAAACGCTTCTCGCATTGACACTTGATCCGCACCACGCGCACCACCCGAAACAATCGGCATACGCAAATCCACACATTCTCGCACGACCTTACGAATCGCCTCCCCCGCCACCTCGTCCAAATCACGCGCCCCCACAAAAGCCATACCACCACCAGCAAACAACTCAGGATTCCCCACATAATAAATCAAATCTGGTGCTTGTCCCTTAAGATAAGTCCGCATCCTCTTCGGATAAATCTCATCGGCACGGCTCACAACATGAATGCCACACGCATCCCACTTTTCTCGCGCCATCGCAAGTGCAATTCCACGATGCAACAAACCCAAAATCTCTTCCTCTGTCGCTGGCCTTATGTGCTTATTTTCATTCGGCACTAAACACGCCTGATGAACAAGCTCAGTCACAGAAGTATCATCCCC
>CAVGIZ010000168.1:0-5138 GCA_963629255.1 Anaerovoracaceae bacterium | reverse complement strand
GATGCGAACGAGCCGACGGAGGCTGAGTGCAAGGACGTCCAGCGGTATTTGGACGAGGTATTGGCGTGGAACAAGCTTTCGAAGGAAGAGCGCGAGAAGGCGCTTGAAGCGATGAAATTGAAAGGAGGCGCAACCATGTAGCGTGAATTACACTAAGCTGGTTACAGCATTGATCTTTGACAATTGAATAGTTGGCGGGTGCGGTCCAAGGTTTCGGAGCGTGGGGCAAGGAGGTGGGGTTTGAGTAGGGGATAAAAATACTTGAAAATACCCCCTTGCATGCTGGGCTGAAATATGGTATAATATGAGTTCAATAATTCCGAATAACTAGGAGTTCAACAGATATGGCAAATATTAAGGGCGGCCGTGCCGCCAGGAAGCGTGACCGTCAGAACGCAAAGGCGAACGTGCGTAATTCGACCGTGAAGGCGAAATTGCACGATGCGCATAAGAATCTCTTCAAGTCCGCGGACGCGGGTGCGAAGGAAGACGCTGAGAAGATTTTCAAGAAATTCGTCTCGGGTCTTGACAAGGCTGTTAAGAAAGGTGTGATCACCAAGAATACGGCCAATCGCAAGAAGAGCCGTGCGCAGTTGAAGATGAACAAGATGGCGGCCAAGTAAGGCGGCCAGGCTTGACGCGTCTTAAATTAAGGAGTAAAAGAAGATGAGCAAAATGACTTTGCGCGATGTCGATTTGAAGGGCAAGCGCGTGGTGATGCGTGTCGATTTCAACGTGCCGATGGCGAAGGATGGCAGCGGCAAGATTACGGATGACACGCGGATTGTCGCGGCACTTCCTTCGATCAAGTATGTACTTGAGCAGGGCGGGAGCCTTGTGTTGATGAGCCACTTGGGTCGTCCGAAGGGTGTGAAGCTTGGAGCGGCGCCGAAGGCTGAGAATGCGGCCTTCACGTTGAAGCCGGTCGCGGAAGAGCTTGCGAAGAAGCTTGGTCAGGAAGTGAAGTTTGTTCCGGATTGTCTTGCGGCGGATGACGTTGTGAAGGCGATGAAGCCTGGCGATGTGGTGCTCCTTGAGAACACGCGTTTCTACAAGGCGGAAGACGGCAAGGTGAAGAAGGATGACGAGAAGAAGGGCATCCATCTGACTGAAGAAGAGTATCAGGTGAAGAAGGCGGAGTTGAAGGCTGAGCGCATTGAGATGTCGAAGAAGCTGGCGAGCTATGGCGACATTTACTGCAATGATGCGTTTGGCACGGCGCATCGTGCGCATGCTTCGACGGCGGTGATTGCGGATTACATTCAGCCGGCGGTGTCGGGTTTTCTGCTTGAGAAGGAGATTAAGTTCCTTGGCGATGCGGTGGAGAATCCGGTTCGTCCGTTCGTGGCCATTTTGGGTGGTGCGAAGGTGTCGGACAAGCTTGCCGTGGTGAAGAATCTTCTGAACAAGGTTGACACGCTGATCATTGGTGGCGGTATGGCTTACACGTTCAAGAAGGCGATGGGCATGAAGATTGGCACGTCGCTTTGTGAGGACGAGCAGGTTGCGTACTGCAAGGAGATGATGGAAGCGGCGAAGGCGAAGGGCATCAAGCTTTTGTTGCCGGTCGACAACGTGATTGCGGACAAGTTCCCGGCGGAGAAGGATGCGAGCGACATTCAGATGAAGACGTGCGAGGATGACATTCCGGACGGCTGGATGGGGCTTGACATTGGTCCGAAGACGGTGGCGTTGTTCAGTGAAGCGATCAAGGGTGCGAAGACGGTTGTCTGGAATGGCCCGATGGGATGCTTTGAATTTGCGCCGCTGGCGAAGGGCACGTATGGTGTTTGCGATGCGGTGGCGACGGTGAAGGCGAATGGCGGCACGTCCATTATTGGTGGTGGCGATTCGGTTTCGGCGGTGAAGAAGTCTGGCAAGGCGGCGGAGATGTCGCACATTTCGACTGGCGGCGGTGCGTCGCTTGAGTTCTTGGAAGGGAAGGTTCTTCCGGGTGTTGCGGCATTGACCGACAAGTAAGGAGTCCGAGATTTTTCGGATGGGGGACGGGTGCCGCGGGGAAGGCGGTACCCGTTTTCTTTAGGGCGAAAGATTTCTAAAATTTCCTCTACAAAAACGGTCGGAAATATGGTATAATATACAGACGTTATCTGAAAAAGAGATTTTCAAGGAGACTAGAGACATTATGACAACAGAATCGAAGAAGATGGACAAGTGCCGCGTGCAGATTACTGCCACGCTTGATGCTGAAGAGGCGAAGGCATGTGTCAAGAAGGTTGAGTCGCAGTTTATGCGTGAGGCGCGTATTCCGGGCTTTCGTCAGGGGAAGGCGCCGCTTGAATTGGTTCGGAAGGATTTCGGCGAGCAGCTGAAGACTGAGATCAATCGGGAGGCGTTTAACAAGCATCATTTGGACGCGATTAAGGGGGCGAAGGTTGATGCGCTTTCGATTGTGGAAGTGAGTGCGATTGCGTGCACGGCTGAGGGTGGGACGTTTACGTTCACGGTTGAGGTTGCGCCGGAGTTCAAGATGCCGACGTACAAGGGCTTGAAGGTGAGCGAGCAGGACACGAAGGTGGAAGATGCCGCGGTTGAGGAGCAGGTTACGCACTTGCGTGAGGGCTATGCCAAGTATGAAGATGCGAAGGAAGGCGACGTTGTGGAAGACGGCGACTTTGCTGAGATTGATTACGAGGGCACGGTTGATGGCAAGAGCATTTTGGAGTTGGCGCCGGAAGCGAAGGTTGTTGCGTCGGGCAAGGGTTTTTGGGCGCAGGTTTTGGAAGGGCGTTTTTTGAAGGAGATTTTGGAGGCGCTCAAGGGGATGAAGGCTGGCGAGACGAAGGGTGACATCAAGGTTACGTTTGATAAGAAGTCCGCGCCGGATCCGTTGAAGGGCAAGAAGGCGGTGTACACGGTGACGTTGAAGACGTTTCGTAAGCGCGTGTTGCCGACGGATGCGGAGCTTGTGGAGAAGGCGAAGGCTGAGTCCATTGATGCGTTGAAGAAGATGATTCGCGAGGAGATGGAGAAGCAGGCGGTCGCGGCAGAATCGGCGCGGCGCGAGAATGAAGCGTTGGAGATGCTGCTCAAGAAGGTGGACTTTGAGGTACCTGAATCGTACGTGCAGCGTGCGACGGATCAGAATCTTCAGAACTTTGCGCAGCGTGCGCAGTACATGGGCTTGACGGCTGAATACTTTGAGAAGAATCGCGATCAGATTATCAAGGACGCGACAGAATCGGCCGTGAAGAATGTGCGTTTGCACTTCTTGTTGGATGCGATTGCGAAGGCTGAGAAGATTGAGGCGAAGCCGGAAGAGTTGTATCAGAAGGTTGTTGAATTCATTTTGGCGAACGCGAAGAAGTAAGGAGACGTGATGGCGAGGGACTACATGATTCCGTATGTGGTTGAGCAGACGGGCAAGGGCGAGCGGACGTATGATATTTACTCGCGTTTGCTTCTTGACCGCATTGTCTTCATTTCGGGCGAGGTGAATGACGAGATGGCGAACGCCGTGTGCGCGCAGCTCCTCTTTTTGCAGGCGCAAGATCCGAAGAAGGAGATTAGCGTTTACATTAATTCGCCGGGCGGGAGCGTGACGGCGGGGCTTGCGATTTATGATACGATGCAGTTTGTGAAGTGCCCGGTGGCGACGTATTGCATTGGGCAGGCGGCGTCGATGGGTGCGGTGCTTTTGACGGCGGGTGCGAAGGGTAAGCGTTATGCGCTCCCGCATGCGCGCATCATGATTCACCAGCCGTGGGGCGGTGCGGAAGGCAAGGCGAGCGATATTGAAATTACCGCGCGCGAAATCCTTCGCCTCAAGGATATCCTCAATGGGATCCTCGCCCAGCATGCTGGCAAGAAGATGGCTGACGTTGTCAAGGATACGGATCGCGATCATTTCATGTCCGCGGAAGAAGCGAAGGACTGGGGCCTTATTGATAAGGTCATTGAAGGCTAACGATGAAGAAATCCTCCAAGGATAAGGACGAGCTGACGTGTTCGTTCTGTGGTCGCACGGCGAAAGAGACGGTGATTTTGCCGGGTCCTGATGCGAATATTTGCATTGATTGCGTGCGCCACGCGAACGACATCATCAATCAGGCGGAACGTAAATCCAAGGCTGCGAATGCGAAGCCTTTGCCGCCGACCCCGACACCGCGCGAACTCAAGGAAGTACTTGACCAATATGTGATTGGGCATGATGAGACGAAGAAGATTCTTTCTGTCGCGGTGCACAATCATTATCGGCGGCTTGAAGTTTCGCAATCGAAAGATGCCGCGGAAAAGGCCAAGGCGAAAGATGATGTCGAGATTGAAAAGTCCAACATCCTTTTGATTGGTCCGACGGGTACGGGCAAGACGCTATTGGCGCGCACGCTTGCGAAGATTGTGGGCGTGCCATTTGCGATTGGTGATGCGACGGTTCTCACGCAGGCGGGCTACGTTGGCGAAGACGTGGAAAATCTTGTGCGCTACTTGTTGCAGAATGCAGGCGGTGATGTGGAGCTCGCCAAGCGCGGCATTATTTATGTCGATGAGATTGATAAGATTGCGTCGAAGACGGACAATGTTTCCATCACGCGCGACGTGAGCGGGGAAGGCGTCCAGCAAGCGCTTCTCAAGATCTTGGAAGGGACGATTTGCCGCATTCCGCCGAAGGGCGGGCGCAAGCATCCGGATCAAGAATACATCGAGGTTGATACCTCCAATATCCTTTTCATTTGCGGTGGCGCGTTTGTGGGGCTTGACCGAATTGTGGGCGAGCGCACGGGCAAGCGTCAAATTGGCTTTGGCAAGGAAGATGAGAAGGGCGCGGCAAAAACAAAGGACGCGAACAAGAAGGACGAAAAATCTGCCGCGCTCGGTGCGCTGGATGTTCGCCCGGAGGACCTCGTCAAGTTTGGGATGATTCCTGAGTTTGTTGGGCGGTTGCCTGTCATTACGACGATGAGCGAACTCAGCGAGGATGACCTTGTGCGGGTTTTGACGGAGCCGAAGAATTCCCTCGTCAAGCAGTACAAAAAGCTGCTCGCGATGGATGGCGTTGATCTCAACTTTGAACCAGCCGCGTTGCGCGAACTTGCGCATCGTGCCTTAGAGCGTAAGACCGGTGCGCGCGGACTCCGCGCCGAAATGGAACGCCTCATGACCGATATCATGTATGACGC
>CAVGIZ010000167.1:0-5155 GCA_963629255.1 Anaerovoracaceae bacterium | reverse complement strand
TTTATAAAATGTGGAGGAAGTTTTACACCCACAATTCATGAAAAGTAGGTGTGGGGGCGCGGCAGATTTTTTGTTGTGGAAAGTTTCGTCCCACTTTTCATGAAAAGTGGGACAGGCTTGTTTTATTGGGGTTGGCGCATGTTCAATCCACATTTCATGAAAAGTGGATTGGGTGGAGGGGAGGGGGAGAGGTTTTGCCGTGTAGGACATAAAGAACATAAAGATTTTAAGGGGTGGTGGCGCGGGGTATTACCAAAAGCTGGCGCTTTTGGCACAGGACAATGGGGAGAGAACCCAAGGTTTCGGGGGGGGCGGCGCCCCCCGCTCCCCTGCGAAGGCAAGGCAAACTTAGTGGCGGATGACAATATCAAGCCAGGGACGGCGGTTTGATGGAGCGGTCGCGGCAAGATGCGGGACGGTGGGTGGACGCCCACCGCACTCAACCGCGGCAGATTGGGTTTTATAATTAATCAAAAATAGGGGATTGACCTAAAAAAAAAAAATATGCTATAATAAGTGGTATCTTGAGGGTTAATAGGTTTTGCCGCGGTGTGCGGGGAAGTTCGAAAGCCCAGTAAATAAAGGACATAACGATTATGAAGCAGAATTGGAAGAAATGTGCCGCGGTGGTCGCGATGGTGTTGATTGGCTTGATCTGCGGATTTGTGCCGCGGGTGCAGGCGGCGGTTTATTTGAAGCCGCTGAGCGCTGGCGAGACGCGATCGACACAGGATGGTGCGTCGTGGGCGACGGCGTATACGGATGCGGCGACGGCGATAAGTGCCGCGCAGAGTGCGAGTGATTCGACGCTTTATGCCGCGGCAGGTGTTTATGTCATCAAGGCGAAGATTACGCTGTCGAAGGATTTGAAGGTGTATGGTGGCTTTGCGGGGACGGATGGTGAGACGATCGAGAATCGCGACTTCTCTTCGAACGAGACGATTTTCTCTGGCGACGTCAATGGTGATGATGTGTGGGTGCATTACGTTTTGGACAAGAGTCAGATTGCGAAGGGTGGGTCGGCAGTGACGGTGACGACGACGACGAGTCCGATTGTTAGGGATGGCAAGTTTAGTGCGCCGCCGCCGTATTCGGATGACTATGATATTTATGCGCCGGTTTCGGCAAAGAAAGATACGGTGGCGAAGGATAACACGGAATATTTTGTGGAAGCGCAGAAGACGGTGACGGAGCTTATTTTTTCGGGTGTGACGTTTACGGGATTTTATTCGACGGCGAATAGTCAAGGGAATGTGATAAACGGGAATGCGATGTTGGCGACGGCGAAGACGACGTTGGAGGATTGTCGGTTTGTGGGGAATGCGTCGGCCGAGGCGCTTGTTTATCCAGGAGGTTCAACATTGACGGCGAAGAATTTGACGTTTGCGTATTGTTTTGCGCATCGCAGTTCGGGGATTTATTTGAATGGTGCATCGACGGTTACGGATTGCACGTTTGAGTCGATTTATGGGAATTACTGGATACGGCCGAATGCGATTTACATGTACGTGGGGGCGGGGCAGAAGGTTGTGGAAGGGTGCACATTTACGCGTCTTGCGAAGGTGGCGAGTGTGAATGCGAGCATGGGTGGTCCGGCGGTTGTATTTAGTGCGCAGTCGAGCACGGGGAACCATGCGATACGGAATTGTGTGGTGACGAACTGCTACAGCATTGCGACGGATTATGCGACGGGTGCGATACCGATTGTTTCGCCGAACTGTGCGCGTTGGTGGTTTGAGGGGTGTCGTTTTTCGAAGAACTATGTGGCGAGTGCGACGAAGACGGATGGCATTTACACGCTGTTTGGCACGCAACGCGACACGGCCGCGGGGTCGGTTTTGTGGCGAGATTGTGTATTTGATGAGAACGTGCATGTTGTGTGGAAGACGAGCGCGCCGGCGAGTCGTTCGTATGCGTTTGGGATTGCGGGTTCTGCGACGGGCAGTGCGGGGAGTTATGAGGCGACGTTTGTGAATTGTGTGTTTGACCGCAATGAGGCGAGTGAGGTGGCGGCGTTTGGTGCGACGGTGACGCGAGGAGAGGTGCTTTCTGCGACGGCGAATGGGTATGCGATGCGCACGTCGGTTGCGAACTGCACATTTCGGCAGAAGGGGGGAGACGCGGGATTTGCCGCGGTGGCGCGTTGTGGGACGGCGCATACGACGCCGCTCAATGTGGTGAATACGCTTGTGATGTCTGAGGGTGTTATTGCGACGCCTTTTGCCGCGCCGGAGGGGGTTGGGGCGGCGAAGGGGATTTGTGCGTACAACGTGACGGCGCAGAATGTGACGGTGGTGCCGAAGTGTGTGGCGAAGGCGGAAGGGTGGCAATTGGATGCGACGCCGTTTGAGGTATCGGCGGCTGGGGTATTGACGCCGAGTGTTCGCACGCCTGGGATTCGTGAGACGGCGGATGTGGAGTGTTATGATGCGGGGCTTGTGGATGGGGCTGGCAAGGTGACGACGACGATGCCGGAGTATCGGTTCAAGGTGGGGACGAGTTGGCAAGGGTTGAATGTGGCGAGTGTGACGGCGAAGGAGGCGACGCTGATTGGGGACATTACGAGCGCGGCGGCGCGGCCGACGGGTGCGTTCACGCGTGGTGCGGTGCAGGTGTTGGGTGACGCGGCGGAAAATGGCAAGGCGCTTGTGATTCGGTGCGAGCCTCTACAAGGTGGAGGCACGTTGACGGGGCCGAGTGCGCAGGCGGTGGCGAGTGGCGATGCAGCGCAGGAGGTGACGGCGGTTGCTGAGGATGGTGCGACGTTTAGTGGTTGGTACACGACGGGCGGCACGCTTTATTCGGAGAGCGCGGCACTTTCGGTGAGTTCGCTTGATGCGGATCTTGTGTTGGTGGCGAAGTTTTCAACGGCGCAGGTTGAGATTACGTTTGCCTTGGGCGCGGGCGGCACATTTACGGAAGGCGGGAAGTCGACGATTACGATTAGGAAGTCTGTTGGTGATGTATTTCCTGAGGTGCCGGCGTATGTGGGCGCGGCGGATTGGATTGTGACGGGTTTTTCGCCGGAGATGCCGAGTGTGGTGCCGAGCGCGAATGCGACGTATACGGCGGAGTTGCTGACGACGGCTTCGCGTGTTTTCCACATTGTGCCGGCGGGCGAGGTGCCGGAGGGGAGTGATGGGACGGGGTCGAGTTGGGCGAATGCGACGGACGACATTGCTGCGGCGATTCAAGATGCGGGGCGGTATCGCGGCGAATTGTGGCTGAAGGAAGGCGTGTATGTGGTGCCGGCGACGCCGTGGGAGATACTTTCAAATGTGGGGATTTATGGTGGTTTTGCTGGGACGGAGACGGCGCGGAGCGAGGCGGATGCGAAGGCGCACGTGACGGTGTTGACGGGCGATGTGGGCCAGGATGATTATTGGAAGCCGAACAATACGGAGCCTGCGACGAAGGACAAGATGGTTTTTGATTATGCGAATAGGAAGTTTTTGCCGCCTGAGGAGGAGGAAGGTGTGTATTCGATGGCGGCGGTGAATGGCACGACGCGGGGTTATGCGTTTCAGGCGTCGGATTCTGGGATTGCGACGAACTCGGTTTTTTCTGGGCTGACGTTTGTGAGGTTGACGATGTGGGTGCTTCGTTGCACGTCGGATGCGATTGGTTCGCAGTTGACGGTGGAGGATTGCGCGTTTTATGCGTGTGGCACGGAAGGGCGGGGGAGCGGGTGCATTGACTGCTATGGTGCGGTGACGGTGAAGAATTGCACGTTTGTTCAAGGGCATGGCGGGATTGTGGTTGAAGATTGTGCGTTGGGTGGGCCGAGCCTGATTGAGGGTTGCACATTTGAGGGTTGCCGCGCGCGGATGAATTACATTGTGAGCATGAACAATTCGGCTGCGGGGGCGACGATGAAGGAGTGCGTGTTTAGGCGGAACTGTTTGTCGGAGACCAAGATAACGCTTGTGAACTTTCGGTCATCGCCGTCTTCGACGCTAGAGGATTCGCGCTTTGAGGGCAACTATTTTCTGCGGTTGAATGATCAGACGGAGGTGGTGCAAGGTGCACTGACAGTGCCAGGTGCGAAGATTTTGCGGTGCGTGTTTATTGGCAACACGAATGCGACGCACATGGCGAAGGGTGACTACGCGGCTGTTTTCTATCAGAATGCGAACGCGAATACGCTTGTGCGTGATTCGTATTTTGCGGATAATGCGATGTTAGTTACGAATGCGAGCTCGGCGGCGAATGCGGCATCCATCGCGGTGGTTTTGAGCGGCACGATGACGTTTTTGAATTGCACGGTGGCGGACAATGTAGCGAAGGCGGCGGCGTCTGGTTATGCGAGCACGGCGGCACTTTATGCGAGCAATCAGAATGGTGGCCTTGCGGCGGTGAACAGCGTGTTTGCGGACAATGTGATTGAGGGCGGCACGGGCAGTGCGGAGCTTGTTCGCACGATGTCTTTTGCCAATAACTACTATGGCATGGCGGCGGTGAACAGCATTTTCTACAATGAGGCGGAGGGCTACAAGCCGATTTATTTGAAGACGAGTGGGCAACCGATGATTATTGTGTCGAGCTATCTTTCGAATGTTAAGGCGGATGGAAGCGGCTATGCGTTCAGTGGGAACTTCGCGACATATGGTGTGTGGCGGGATGTGGTGGCAGAAGGGGTGCCAGGGCTGCGGGATGTTAAGACGGATGCGACGACGGGCGTGAAGGCGATGGGTGTTACGAAGGGGTCGGCGCTTGCGAAGAGCGGTGTTCCGGTGTATTTGGCTTCGGATGGATTTGTTTACATTTATGATGATGTGTCGACGGTGTCGGGGACGAAACCGTGGCGGCGTGTGGTGTCGCCGCAACAAGGTATTTATGCGAGTGTGACGGGATTGACGAAGGACGCAGGATTGGTGGCGGATGCTTTTGGACAGGCGCGAGTTGTGGGGAAGGTTGCGGCGGGGCCCTTGAATGCGCCGACGGGTGGTTTTGTGTTGATTATTCGGTAAGGGAGGTGATGGCATGAAGTCGGTTGTGATGGTGGGCGCGATGGGCGCGGCAGTTTTGGCGTTTGGGATGAGGACGCCGGAGCGCGTTGCGGAAGATTTTGTATTTGCGGAGGATGGTCGGGCGAAGGCAGTGATTGTGTGTGCGAAGCCGGGCGCGGCGAATATTCGATATGCGGCGAATGAGC
>CAVGIZ010000166.1:0-5419 GCA_963629255.1 Anaerovoracaceae bacterium | reverse complement strand
AAAATAAATTTTCAAGCCTGAATTTTTTCGTCTAGCTGTTCGTTTTCAAAAAATCTCGGCTCTAAAAACATCATTTCCAAATCAATTTCCAGCTGAAAATCTAGAATCCCAGCTGTGCGAAGCCGTCATTTCCACGATTCCACCTTTCCCCACCACTATGCACGATCTTCCTTTACCGATTTTTTAAACGCCTCTTTGCATTCGCATTCCCCTGCTCTGCCGCCTTGCGATACCACTTATTCGCCTCCTCATTCGACTGCTCTACACCCTTCCCAAACTCATAACACCGTCCCAAGAAATACTGCGCCCCCGCATGTCCCTGCTCCGCCGCCTTGCGCCACCACTTCGCAGCCTCTTCATCCGACTGCTCAACCCCATTTCCAAACCCAAAACACCGCCCCAAGAAATACTGCGCACTGGCATCTCCTGCCCTCGCATCCTTGAGCGCCTTGTTCATCGCATCTTCATTTCCAACATCAACCTCATAACTTTCACGATACCCACCATCCAACGTAGGCACTTCCTCCTCCTCAACTTTCTTCACAACCTGCCCCACGACAGCCTCCTTCGCTTCAGCGCCTTTCACTTCATCCTGCCCACGCACCACCTTCGCCGCATCGCCTCCCTGCGCAGCATCCTCACCATCAATCACCACCGCACTCGCCTCCATCTTCTTCAATTCACGCACCACTTCATTCGCGGCATATTCCCCCATCACACCAAATGCCCGCCGATAAAGTTCCGGCGTCAAATCCGTATCATAAATCATACAATGAGCCCCATTGATGGCCGCACTAATCGTAAGCGTAAACCACCCCAAACCCGTCGCGCCCCACGTCCGCTTATACTCCGCATGCCGCATCTCAAAATTGATTGGAATAAAAAGACTCCGCACAGGCTTCGAATTATTCCCAACATAAATATCCACATCCACCTTATACTGCGCCACATATCCATATCCATACCACGCCGGAAGAAAAATCATAAACCCCGGCCACGAAAGCGCAAAGTTCGACATCTTCCCATCCAAAAATTCACTCACCTTAATCTCAAACGTCAAATCATCCTCGCTCTTCGCAACTGCCGCGTTCTTTTCAACCTGACCATCCGTCCGCTCCTCAAGCGCCTTGACAAACACTTTCTCAAACTGATCAGACGAAACCGAAGCTGTCCTCATGTCCACAAATATCCTCTTGTACTTCTTCTGGACCCGACTCGACTTGTCAACCGAGTAATGATCAAGATTCACAAATTCCAACGTGTGATAACAACCACACAAAAAGAAAAGCCCCAAACAAATCATTTGACGCATCATTTTACTGTTCCTTTCAGATGTTCTATTAATCATCTTTCCGCGGCAAAAATCTCTACACTCCCTCACGCCTCTAACAACGAGACGACGCGCACCCTATTCAGGAAAAACGCGCCGCCTCGTCAGAGACGTCAACTCAAAATTACTTGAGTTTCTCTTCGCTCACCTTGAACGTAATGGTGCCTTCAGCTGCAACCTTCTTTTCAGGATTAGCCGCCGCGGCACTTTTCTCCGCCTCAGCCTTCGCGCACTTGCCAGCCGGCTTGCACGCTTCGCACGCATGGTCGCCCACGCCGCCCGCATGAATCAAGTAGCGCCCCGTCGCCTTTGCCGGGCACGCCTTCGCCATCACGCCAGGCGCATTAACATCCGCACCTTGCGCAACAAGCCACTGCGCCACAGCAATGTGATCGCCTTCTTCCGCAAGAATCAAATCCTTCTCGGAATAAATCGCACCCGCCTTCGCAAGCGGATCCAACACATCACGCGCACCCATCTTGGCCGCAAGCGCAAAAGCCGTCAGCCCCGACTTGTCCACCATGTTGACAAAATCGCCGCGCTTCTTTTCAGCCACGAGGTCAATCACCGTCTGAACCATTGCCTCTTGATTGCGCTTCACCGCCTCAAAAAGCGGCGTCTCGCCTGCGTTATTCGCAACCACCATCGATGCCGCCTTCGCAATCGCACGAACAGCCGAAACACTGCCCGACTTGACCGCATAGTGCAACACAGAATTGCCATTTGCATCCGTCGCCGTGGACGACGCGCCCGCATCAACAAGCTGCTTCAAAAGCGAGAGGTTCTGCGCATCAATCGCCAGCATCAACGCCGTGCGCTTACGCGTGTCGCGCGCCGATGCCCCATTGATGTCCGCACCCAACTTCAACGCAAACGGAATCACCGCCGGCTGATCCAAATACGCCGCGCCCAAAACAAGACTCGTCGCCTCCGCCTTTGAAAGCGTCGCCTTCTTCTTCAGCAAACGGAACGCTCGCGAATACTCGCCAAGAATCGCATTGACCTTGAAGGACGCCTTCTCGCAAACAACGCCCAACTGCCGCGAAATCGCTTCTTCCGCCATCGCAATCTGCGCGTCCATCGACACTTCCTTATCAATCTGATCAAGAAGCGCAAGGTATTCCTGCTTCGCAATGCCCATCTCCGCCACCGAAACCATCGGCTCAAGCGCGCGACCAAGTGCCGCGTTCAATTCCTTCG
The DNA here is from genome assembly GCA_963629255.1 of Anaerovoracaceae bacterium. GTDB lineage: Bacteria > Verrucomicrobiota > Kiritimatiellia > RFP12 > UBA1067 > UBA1067. The sequence goes on along the minus strand of CAVGIZ010000166.1, from coordinate 2,889 downwards.
TCGTAATCGGCGCATAACGTTCCGCCAACATCTCAGCCACTTCAGCCTTGATCTTCAAACAGAACGACCTGATCTCCTCGGGCTTATAGTACTGCGCCTTGACAGCCGTCGCCACATTCGTCAGCGCCGCCTCAAGCTCTGCAAAATCAAAGTTCGGCGCCCAAGCACCCGTGCGCTTTTCCAAAACATCCGTAATCTTGACGTTCGCGTCCGCCACATAATCAGCCGCCGTATCAGCCGTCAATTCAAGCCCAACCATCGCCTTCTCAACTCCAGCCATCGACTGCCGAATCTGCGCATAGTCATCATGCACATACGGATAGTTCTTAATGTACTCAGCAAGTCCCTTGAAGTCCTCAGCATCAATAAACGCCTTGACCTTCTGATCAATTTCCTCAAGAAGCGCCGCCAGCTGCCGCGGATTGACAACGCTGTTCAAAAGCCCAATCCGAAGCGCATAAAGTGCCATGTCCGAAACAGGATTGCCCACAAGCTTCTCATCACGAATCATCTCACGCGCCTTCGTGAACTCGCCCTTGGCAACTGCCGCGCGAACACGCTTGATAAGGTCATTATACTGCGCCTCAAACTGCGCCTTCTGCCACGCAACCTTCTGGCTCTCAATAAACACACGCTGCTCCGCGAGAAGCTTCGCCAAACGATCATTGAGCGCATTCGTACCCAAAAGAAGCTGCCCCGCCGCCGCCGTGCCAGGCTTGCGCATCAACTCACGCAACGCCGCATCCAAACGGCCCACAATCTCCTTCACATACTCAGGCTCCGCATGATAAAGCGCCAGCTTTTCACGATACGCATCCAGCTCTTTCTGATACGCCTTCGTATCCTCTTCCGTCGGCTTCTCAGTGATCACCTTGAACTGATCCAAATGGTCAACAAGCTTCTTCGCTTCCTCAACCATCGCACACGCTTCCTGCGCCTTCTTCACGGCCGCCTCAGGATCCGCCCCAAGCACTTCCGCCTCTTCACGAACACGCGCCAACTGCTGATCAAGCACAATCGAATGCTGACGAATCCGCTTGTACTCCGCCAAATACTTCAAGCACGCATCATACTCATTCGCCGCAACCTTCTCCTTCACAACCGCATTGATTTCAGCCTCAATCGCAATCCAATGCTTCGGGTTCACCTCCTCGCGCAAAAGCGTCTCGCCTACCGCGAAAATCGGCACATCCATCGCCAAATTCCCTGTCGCCGCCGCCTGCCAAATCACCTCGCGCGCCTCGTCAAACTTGCCCTGCACAACAAGTGCCGCGACCTTCTCACGTAGCGCCTTAATCGCCGCCGCAAGTGCCGCGTCAAACTTCGCCTTCTCAGCCGCCGCCTGCGCCGCTTCAACCTTCTCAAGCAACGCCGCAACCAACGCATCCGTGCGCTTGTTCACCGCCATCGTACCAAGAATCGTGAACTCCTTCTTGCTCGTCTGCGTCTCTATCACCGCGGCCTTCTTCAGACTCGCCAAAAGCGGCGCAATCGATGCCTTGAACGAAGCGACAATCTTCTCAGCATTCTCCTTCGTGCAGTTGTAACGAATCAACGTCTCCTTGTATTCCGCCAACTTCTTTTCGTATTCCTTAAGGTCCGGATTAACTGCCGCGGACTTCGTCAACGTCACACTCTTCACCGAGTTCGTCACGTCATCTTGCACGTCCACAATCTTCGCCGCCGCCGCAACAAGCTCGCTCGTCTGCTTGCGAATCGGTTCAATCCCCTTCGCATCAACACCCAAACGAACAACCTCATCCTGAACAGCCTTCATCTGCTCATCAATCTTCGTTGAATACGTACGAATGCGCGGATACGCCTTCAAAAACGCCTTCGCCTCTTCAAACGATTCCTTCCCCAAAAAACCTTCCGTCGTGCTCGTCAAATCCTTTTCAATCACAGACCAGTTTTCAGGATTGACTTTCACATTCAAAAATTCAATCCCAACCTTGCGAACACCCTCGTTCACATCTTCATTATCCGTCGTCGCCGCACGCCAAACCAACTCACGCACCTTCGCGTATTGCTTCTGCTTCAAAAGCTCCTTCGCCGCCGGCATCATCTTCGCAACAATCTCATCAATCTTTGCCTTCGCAATGATCGTCTTCTCACCATCACGCATAAAGTTCCCAGCCGCCGCACGCAACACCTTCATCTCGTCTTCCGTCAACGAACGCCCCGCAAGCTTCTGAATCGACGCATCATCCGGCACCGCCCGCTTCACATCCGTTGCCCCCTGCGCAACCGCATCGCGCAACATCTTCTCAATCATCGCCTTCAATTGAGGAAGCAACTTCTCAATCGTCTCCTTCGAATTCTCGGGCAACGGCACGGCCTTACCAGATGCATCCGTCACCTGAATAGTCTTCTCCTTGCCATTCTCATCAACCGTCTTGTACGTCGCTGTCGGCGTCGAGCACCCCGCAACCAGAGCACCCACCACCATGGCTGACGCCACGAACTTCAACTCATTCATTACGCGTATTCCTTTTCTTTCGGCTCAAACTTCTTTACACGAATCAAGGGCCGAGCCTCCGCCCCTTCTTCGTCACCACTCTCAAGGGAAATCATAGCACTCGCTACTCTTCCATCAAGGATGCGCATATTATACCATATTTTCCTTCCCTTTGTCCAATGGTATTTTTTTTTTTTTGCCTAAAATCCCCGCTTTTTCCCCGTTTTTGAACACATCCCTTTTAAATCTCGAGCCCTTCGACCCCCTTCCGCGGCACATTCCCCTTCCCCCACAAAACTCCCGCCCCTAGAAAAATTTCGCCGCGCCCCGATAAAATTTTCGCCACACCCCGATAAAAAATTTGCCGCGCCCCTACAAAAAAATCTTCCCGCCCCTGTCTCAAAACTGCCGCGGCGTTCCCTCTAGTGTTG